>NZ_JACARU010000060.1:0-31612 GCF_013386425.1 Cedecea sp. P7760
ATCACTACCACGGCAAGTATTTGGGAGAGCAAAAGCGTGCTGACGCAGCGGAAAAGGAAGTCGATGGCCAGCGGCAAGTTATTGCTACCCAAGCTTTCAACATGAACCGCTTTAACCAAATTGCCGACTACACCGACCGGAACAATTCACTGATTGATGCAAGTGCCGAGAAAACGGTCATCGAATACCGGGAGATTTTACGACGTGACAAAACCTGTGATCTGCCTGTTTCTGCTGACGTTGCTGGTGGGCTGCTCGACTATACGAACCGTTTACGTGCCAGCGCAATGCACGCCGATTCCGCCATCGCTGACGCAGCCGGTCTTACCAACGCTACCGCCCGCGGCATAACGTATTGCCAGGCTGTGCTTTGGATTAAGCCGCTGCTGACTGCTATCGACAAGGCGAATAACCAGTTGGCCGGGATACGGGAAATTGAGAAAACCAGAGCTTTAACGGGAGAAAAATATGTGGAAGCAAACCAGTGACCGGGGAGTTGTTGATTACGACAATGTGAAGTTGAAGTGAGCGAGCATCGAGAGGAACGGAAAGGATGCTCGTTTAGTTCATGAATAATCTTGCATTACAGAAGCTCTTCACTGAGGGACCTCGATAACGGAGTCACTCATTTGTAATTTCGATATTGTCATGTGAAAAAAAATCTATGAATATGGATGCTCACCATGTGAGGAGGATTTATGGCATTTAGATATTTCGAACTTACAGAAAACATTCCAATCGAAGATGCGAGGGAGTTACACGCTCAGTTCAAGCATCATCTTGATCATGTTGTGAATGTTGGATTCATTCCTGGGACAGATGGAAAACATGTGGTAGTTTCAGATCGTGACGGTGAGTCGATAGCTGCAATATTTGGTGGCCCAGATGAGATGTTTATCCATCTATACCACATAGACGAGTATATGAAGTTTTAAGTCGCCCATTCGACACCGCATTTTCATTAGCATTACCGAAAGCATTCACTGAATGCCTGTGATAGTGTTTTAGTTTTACAGTAAGGATTTATCAATGGGGCCAGAATCAGTAATAACTTCTATTGGGCGATTCATTAATAACCTGCGGTTTCGTAAAAGCGATCAAACTAGCGAAGCAATTTCCTGTGTTTCTAAAGCATTACACGAATCAGAAAAGTACTTCCTGCTTTTGGATCAAGGGAGTGAGAGAACTGTGGAAAAAGAGCATGAGATTTCCGATTTATGGGAACATGCAGCGGAACCCTTGCGACGGGTTGATAGGGAATTTTCATCCTGGTGTCGTTATAAAGCAAGATATTGGCTTACTCGCGATCGTTACACTCCAGAAGAAATTAAACAGCTGAATATTGGATTAGACAATATGAATAAGCGAATGCATGAGTTGATGGACGAAAATTGATGTCTTGAATACTCATTGCTGTCAAAAGCCACTGGCATCCGCTGGTGGCTTTTTTATCGGGAATTACAGCAGGTATCCATTGAATACCTGCTGCTTATTTACAGACTAAAGCCAAGTTTTTTTGCAAGATTTTTAATTAGGGTGTTTGTGTTTAAAAATTCAGTTGTGCTCACTGCTGCACCACAAGACGAGCACTGAATGAACATTATACGATACCGACTATTTGTTACTGGGTGTTCCTTCATTTCGAATTTTGTTGAAGAACATTTTGGGCAAGATGTCGTAGCCATAATAATCCTTATCAGAGGTAATCAGCCATCCCCCATTGCTGTGTGCGTCCATGCCCTCACATGGACGGGCTGAGGTCATACCATAACGGTGAGTGGTGTAAATTGACATGATGAGAGTCATCGATTTAGATCCCAAAAATTGGTAGGTATGAAACAAATAAGCCACTAGGATTATGTGATAATGTCGGTCGCTAGTTTCTAAACATAATGGTGCATCATGACAAACAGAGAAATTGCCTTAGAACAAGCTCTTATTGCTGTAATTGGCGCTTACGCAAAGGCGGATGGGGATGTACATGAACTGATACAGCAAGCGAATACCCTGATTATTGGGAATAGTGAATACCGTATTGTCGAACATCCACATGTTACTGAAGCTTGCCTGGAAATAGAGAGGGCTGCTGCGTTTAAAAAGTAACGTGGCACACCTTCACATCGCCTCGCATCTGCGAGGCTTTATTGGCATAACAGCAGGCATTCACTGAGTGTCTGTAATAATGCAGTTGACTATTGTGAATACCTTTTGTAAATCTGTTGGTTCAACTTGTTTTTGAAAAGGAAATCTGAATGGCGCTAACTAATTATGTAGTCCAGTTGTATTCTGAGGCGGATCCTCAGTACATTTCAGGCGTAGCAGAACTGAAAGAAGCTAATAATTCTGTCTATATGTATGGTGAGAATAACCAACTGATTGCTGTCTATGAGACGAATGACATCCAAAAGCTAGCTCCTCTCAGCCAGTAATTCATTTTTTATTGCCATCACAAAGGCCACCTCAGGGTGGCTTTTTTATGCGCGGTACCACAGGCCGCCTTTGATTGGTAGTAATGATAATCAATATCATTAGTGGGTCCTCCCGGCGGGGTGGCCTGCCACGGGGCGGCGCGCTCGCGGGAATCGGCTAGTTTTTCGGATCCATGGTCATCATCATCATGTGGGTAGGTTCTTGTTTTTTATGAGGGCCATTTTTCAAAGATGTCGGATCGTTTAAAAAGTGTTCACCATCATGGACCAGGAAATTGCCTCTCTAAAACTCAATATCAACCAACTGGCGGCCATTACCGATGTTCACCGCCAGACGGTCGCCGCCCAGCTTAAAAATGTAGAGCCCGCGGCGGGCAGTAACAGCAAATTGAAGCTCTACCTCGTCACGGATATTCTGACCGAACTGATGATCCCGACGGTTTCTGCAGCTCAGGAGGATATGTCACCTTCCGACAGGCTGGCACACTGGAAAGCAGAAAATGAAAGACTCAAGTTTGAGCAGGATACTGGCCAGCTTATCCCGGCGGATGAGGTTGCCAGGGAGTTTTCACTGATGGCAAAAGCCGTCGTCATGGTGCTCGAAACCCTTCCCGATATTCTTGAACGCGACTGCGCTCTGCCGCCGGTGGCGGTTTCTCGCGTCCAGAGCGTGATTGATGATTTACGTGACCAGCTGGCTCAAAAAGTCCTGGATGCAAAAGAAGAGGAGGCCGAAACAGAGGAGGACTGATGGCTAAGCGGGCATCAGCAAGTGGTATCCGCCGCGATGTTTCCGGCATCCTTCGCGCGCCGCGCAGAATGGACGTTGCCGATGCGGTCAGTGCTTATATGCGTGTCCCCATGGGGGCAGGTAACTCCGTTCCATGGGACCCTGATCTGGCGCCCTATGTCATTGAGCCGATGAATTGCCTGGCGTCGCGTGAATATGATGCCGTGGTCTTTGTTGGCCCGGCGCGAACGGGTAAAACGATTGGCCTGATTGATGGCTGGATCGTCTACAACATTGTGTGCGACCCGGCAGATATGCTGGTAATTCAGGTTTCAGAAGAAAAGGCCAGGGAGCATTCGAAGAAGCGCCTGGACCGCACGTTCCGCAGTAGCCCGGAAGTGAAAACACGGTTAAGCCCACGAAGAAACGATAACAACGTATATGACCGCACCTTCCGCGCCGGGAACTACCTGAAGCTGGGCTGGCCGTCGGTCAATATCATGTCGTCCTCTGATTATAAAAGCGTGGCGCTCACTGATTACGACCGCTTCCCGGAGGATATTGACGGCGAGGGGGATGCATTCTCCCTGGCCTCAAAGCGAACCACCACTTTTATGTCGTCGGGTATGACGCTGGTGGAAAGCTCCCCAGGGCGTGATGTGCGCGATACGAAATGGCGCCGTAGTTCGCCACATGAAGCACCACCCACAACAGGAATTCTTTCGCTATACAACCGCGGTGATCGCCGCCGGCTTTACTGGCCATGCCCGCATTGCGGGGAATATTTCCAGCCGGAAATGGACAACATGACCGGCTACCGTGAAATGGCCGATCCTGTCGCTGCCAGCGAGGCGGCGGTGCTCCAGTGCCCGGCCTGTAAAGGCAAAATCACTCCGGATATGAAGCGTTCCCTGAACATGAAATGCGTGTGGCTCTGCGACGGGCAACGTATTGATGCTGACGGGGGCGTATCGGGAGAAGGCCGGCGATCACGCATTGCTTCCTTCTGGATGGAGGGACCGGCAGCCGCTTATCAGACCTGGGCGCAGCTGATTTATAAGTTTCTTACCGCTGAGCAGGAGTATGAGGCCACGCGCAGCGAAGAAACGTTAAAAACAGTGGTAAATACCGATTTTGGTCGGCCATACCTCCCGAGATCCAGCATGGAGCAACGGAAAAGCGAGCTGCTGGAACAGCGCGCTGAAGATGTGCCTAAGCGAAGTGTTCCCGATGGTGTCTGTTTCATGACCGCGACAGTGGACGTACAGGCCGGGCGAAACCGTCGTTTTGTGGTCCAGATTACCGGTTATGGTGCCATGGGGGAGCGCTGGCTGGTGGACCGGTACAACATCAAGCAGTCGCTACGCTGCGATGGTAACGGTGAAAGCCTGCAGATTGATCCGGCAAGTTATCCCGAGGACTGGGATCTGCTTCTGACCGACGTTTTTAATAAAACGTGGCCACTGGCCTCCGACCCGACAAAGGGCATGCGGTTAATGGCGATGGGCGTCGATTCCGGCGGCGAAGATGGGGTGACCGATAACGCTTATAAATTCTGGCGGAAATGCCGCCGGGATGGACTGGGTAAAAAGGTCTACCTCTTCAAAGGCGACAGTACCACCCGCGCTCAACTCATTAAACGCACGATGCCTGATAACACTAACCGAACCGGACGCCGCGCGCTGGCTGCCGGTGACGTTCCGCTCTACCTCCTGCAGACCAATGCCCTGAAAGACCGTGTGAACAATGCGCTCTGGCGTGATTCGCCTGGCCCTGGCTATGTGCATTTTCCGTCATGGCTGGGGACCTGGTTCTATGAAGAACTGACCTATGAGGAGCGGTCGGTTGACGGGAAGTGGTGCAAGCCCGGTCGGGGTGCGAACGAAGCGTTCGACCTGCTGGTTTACGCGGATGCTCTGGTGATCCTGCACGGCTACGAAAAAATCAAATGGCCGGATGCCCCTGAATGGGCGCAGCGGGACACCTGGATTGAGTCTTTACCTGGGGAAGATGCTGCTCTTCCACTCCCGGCAACGATCGCTAAGCCAGCCAGTAAAAAAGAACGGCGCAAGCGCGACAAAACTGAACAAACTAACCCATGGAAAACCTCAGGAGGCTGGGTATGAACCAAAGCGATATTGAAGCCATGATCCAGCGCTACAGTCAGGCTGAAATGACCGTCCTGGACGGAAAATCAATCCGGTTTAACGGTCAGGAAATGACGATGGAAAACCTCTCCGAGATTCGAAAAGGGCGGCAGGAATGGGAGCGTCGCCTCTCTTCACTGAATCAGAAAAAGCAGGGGCGGCCCGGTTACCGACTGGCGAGGTTTAAATGACAATTCTGGATAACGTAATCGGCACATTTTCGCCTGGCTGGAAAGCTGCGCGGCTTCGCGCCAGGGCCATGATCAAAGCTTATGAAGCGGTAACACCTACCCGAACACATAAAGCGCGCCGGGAAAACAGGACGGCTGACCAGTTAAGCCAGATGGGGAATGTATCGCTCCGGGAGCAGGCTCGTTGGCTCGATAACAACCATGATCTGGTGATTGGCATCTTCGATAAGCTCGAAGAGCGGGTTGTGGGATCAAAAGGAATTGTTGTTGACCCTCACCCAAAGCTGACGAACGGAACGGTTGCCAAGAAACTGGCGAAGGATATTCGTAAGAAATGGGGAGAATGGTCTGTCAGGCCGGAGGTTACCGGACAGTTTACCCGACCCATGCTGGAACGTCTGATGCTGAGGACCTGGCTCCGCGACGGGGAAGTTTTTGCTCAACTGGTACAGGGGAGCGCCACAGGACTGGTTCCCGTGGCCGGGGTGCCTTTCTGGCTTGAAGCTCTGGAGCCTGATTTTGTCCCAATGACCAGTGATGCCGCAAAAAAGCTGAATCAGGGCATCGTGGTCGACGACTGGGGGCGGCCTAAAGCGTATCAGGTTTATAAAAGCCTCCCGGTGGCTGGCCGGCAGTTCGATACGAAAGAAATCGACGCGGCCAATATGCTGCACCTCAAATTCACCCGCCGCTTGCACCAGACCCGCGGCACGTCGTTGCTTTCAGGAGTGTTAATGCGCCTGAGTGCTCTCAAAGAGTATGAAGATTCCGAACTGACGGCGGCGCGTATTGCGGCAGCCCTCGGGATGTACATCAAAAAGGGGGATGGTCAGAGCTTCGACACGGAAGATAAAAGCGAGAGTGACAGAGAGCTGGAGATACAACCCGGCATGTTGTACGACGAGCTACAAGCCGGTGAAGAAATCGGGATGATTAAATCCGACCGGCCAAATCCCAATCTTGAAACCTTCCGAAACGGCCAGCTCCGCGCTGTTGCCGCTGGCAGTCGGCTCAGCTTTTCCAGCGCGGCCCGGAATTATAACGGCACTTACAGCGCTCAGCGGCAGGAACTGGTGGAGTCGACGGACGGCTATCTGATCCTGCAGGACTGGTTTATTGGCGCCGTTACCCGGCCCATGTACCGGGCCTGGCTAAAAATGGCCATTACCAGCGGCGAGATTAAAGTTCCACGCGGTGTAGATATGGACTCCCTGTATAGCGCGGTTTACTCGGGGCCGGTTATGCCATGGATCGATCCGGTTAAAGAGGCCAATGCCTGGAAAATCCAAATCCGGGGCGGTGCCGCGACCGAATCTGACTGGGTGCGCGCCGGCGGGCGTAACCCGGATGAAGTTAAGATCCGGCGAAAAGCTGAAATTGACGAAAACAAAGAACTGGGACTGGTGTATGACACCGACCCCGCCAACGACAAAGGAGGCACCAGTGCCGAAGCCAAACCACAGGACGGCCCGCCGTCCGAAAGCCAGCGTAAAAAATAGCTGGTTTCGCATGCAAGCCGGCACCACAGGGGATGCCGATATTTTTATCTATGACGAGATTGGTTATTGGGGGGTAACGGCGAAACAGTTTGTCAGCGATTTGAAAGCACTCGGCGAAGTCAGCCATATCAATCTTCATATTAATTCGCCCGGTGGCGATGTCTTTGATGGCATCGCCATTTTTAATGCCCTTAAGCATCACGGCGCGGCGATCACGGTGCATATCGATGGGCTTGCCGCGTCTATGGCGTCGGTCATTGCCATGGTGGGTAACCCGGTCATCATGCCGGAAAACACGATGATGATGATCCACAAGCCCTGGGGCTTTGCCGGCGGGGATGCCAACGATATGCGTGATTACGCCGACCTGCTGGACAAGGTTGAAAGTGTCCTGATCCCTGCCTACGCGCAAAAGACCGGTAAAAGTACCGAAGAGATTGCTGCGATGCTGGAGGATGAAACCTGGATGGATGGCGCTGAATGCCTCGCCCTGGGTTTCGCTGACCAGACCACTCCCGCTCTGCAGGCAATGGCCTGTATCCATTCAAAACGTATTGAGGAATTTGAAAAAATGCCAAACAGCATTCGTAACATGGTCACTCCACCACGTAACACCACCCAGCGTGAACCACAAAAACCAAATGCTCAGGCGCCAGTAAACGCACCTGATCCGGTCGACGAAACCGCAATCCGTGCGCAGGTGATGGCTGAGCAGAAGGCTCGCGTTACCGGCATTAACGACCTGTTTGCCATGTTTGGCGGTAAGCATAGCGATCTGCAGGCCAGCTGCGTGGCCGATGTGGATTGCACCGTTGAAAAGGCGAAAGACAAGCTGCTGGCCGCCCTGGGCAAATCCAGCACCCCATCCAACAAAAACAGTGCCGCGCATATTCATGCCGGGAACGGGAACTTTGTCGGCGACGGCATTCGTCAGGCGCTGATGGCCCGCGCAGGCTATGAAAAGCAGGAAAACGACAATATTTATAACGGCATGACCCTGCGCGAATATGCTCGCATGGCGCTGACTGAGCGCGGGATTGGCGTTTCCAGTCTTAATCCGATGCAGATGGTTGGTCAGGCGCTGACGCACAGCACGTCCGATTTCGGCAACATTCTGCTGGATGTGGCGAATAAGTCGCTGCTGCAGGGCTGGGAAGATGCGGGAGAAACCTTTGAGCAGTGGACCAAAAAAGGCCAACTTTCTGATTTTAAAACCGCGCATCGCGTCGGGATGGGTGGTTTCCCTTCATTGCGTAAGGTTCGTGAGGGGGCAGAGTATAAGTACATCACTACCGGCGATAAAGGCGAGACTATTGCGCTGGCCACCTTTGGCGAGATCTTCTCGGTCACCCGTCAGGCAATCATCAATGACGATCTGAATCAGCTCACTGATGTTCCGATGAAGATGGGACGCGCGGCGAAAGGCACAATCGGTGATCTGGTTTATGCCATTCTGACCACGAACGCGAAACTGTCCGACGGTAAAGCGCTGTTCCACGCTGACCATAAAAACCTGTCCAGCGGCGCCATTTCAGTCGCCAGCATCGATGAAGCCCGGAAAAGTATGCGGCTGCAGAAAGAAGGCGAACGTACGCTCAACATTCGTCCAGCCTACATGCTTGTTCCGGTTGGGCTGGAAACGCTCGCTAACCAGACCATCAAATCCGCCAGTGTGAAGGGCGCAGATATCAACGCCGGCATCAACAACCCGATTCAGAACTTTGCTGAAGTGATTGCTGAGCCGCGCCTCGATGCTGCTGACGCCGCAGCCTGGTATCTGGCCGCCGCTAAGGGGAGCGACACTATCGAGGTAGCTTACCTCAATGGTATCGATACACCGTACATCGACCAGCAGGAAGGGTTTAACACTGACGGTATCGCCACCAAAGTCCGTATTGATGCGGGGGTTGCGGCGCTGGATTATCGCGGCCTGGCGAAATCTTCCGGCAAGTAATTCTCTGCGTTTTACCTCCTCGCCCGTCAGGGCTTTTTTTACACCCAAAATCAGCCCCGGCAGGGGCTGAATGGAGAATGTTATGGCTAAAAACTTCGTGCAAAACGGAAACACTATTCCGGTAAGCAACGCCGGAAACAGTGAAATTCTGAGTGGCGATCCGGTAGTGATCGGTTCGCTTGTTGCGGTGGCAATCACGGATATCCCTGCTGGCGGTACCGGGGATGGTTTCGCTTCCGGGGTGTTTCTTCTGCCCAAACTGGCTGCTGATGATATCGCCGCCGGTACGGCGGTGTTTATTAAAGCCGGGAAAATCCAGCTCGACAAAGCGGATGCGGTCGCGGCGGGCGTTGCCTGGGAAGCTGCGGGTACTGGCGTGACCGTCATTGAAGTAAAAATTAATGGCTAACGCCTTTGACCGGCTGGCGGCTCGCATGGATGCGGCCACCATCGTGAAGATGGGCAAGACCGCCACAATTAACGGACAGGACTTCGATGTTGTCCCGGCGGAGCAGTTGGAAGAAATGGGACCTCTGTCCGGTAACGGTACCGCGCTGGTGGTTTTCTCGGCTACCTACAAACCCCGCCGGAACGACGAGGTGACCTGGGAGGGGAAAACCCTGATGGTGACGCGTTTCGATTCATTTAACGGCAAACCGAGGATCCACCTTGAGTAAGGGGATTTTATGTCAGTTAAGGGCCTGGAAAGGGCAATCCAGAACCTGAACAGCCTGAGCCGCATGATTGTGCCGGATGCCACCGCGAAAGCGTTAAACCGGGTGGCGGGGCGAACAATAAGCCAGGGCAGTAAGCAGGTGGCTAAAGAGGTAACAGTCGATGATAACCGCAAAAAAGGGCTCCCGGTTCGGCTTGTCCGGCAACGCTCAAGGCTCAAAAAGGCTCGCCATGATCGTCTCGTCGCTTCAATAAAAATTAACCGCGGCAACCTGCCGGCAATAAAGCTCGGCGCAGCTCGAGTAAGACTATCCCGTCGTAAAGGTGCGAAACACGGGCAGGGGAGCGTGCTGAAAGTGGGGCCTTATACCTTCCGCA
The DNA here is from genome assembly GCF_013386425.1 of Cedecea sp. P7760. Taxonomy (NCBI): domain Bacteria; kingdom Pseudomonadati; phylum Pseudomonadota; class Gammaproteobacteria; order Enterobacterales; family Enterobacteriaceae; genus Cedecea; species Cedecea sp. P7760. Next base: position 10,004 of record NZ_JACARU010000060.1, read on the forward strand.
ATGCGTTCATCCAGCAACTGGCTAATGGCCGCTGGCAGGTAATGCGGCGTGTCGGGCGCTCCCGCTACCCCATTGATGTTGTGAAAGTTCCCCTGGATGCGCCGTTAACGCAGGCATTTACCACCATTTCAAAAAACCTTATCCAGAGCGATATGCCAAAGGAATTGTCAGCCGCACTTAAAAACCAACTGAGGATCCACCTGAAGCGATGAGCAAACACAGCGCTATACGTGCCGCCGTCCTGGCGAAGCTGAAAGCCGATATCTCTGATTCCGTCACCTGGTTTGACGGGCGGCCGGCATTCCTTGAAGAGGGGGATCTTCCTGCGGTGGCGGTGTATTTGTCAAACGCCGAATATACCGGCGCCACGCTTGATGCTGACGACTGGCAGGCAGTTCTTCACATCGAAGTTTTCCTGAAAGCAACAAATCCTGATACCGCGCTCGACAACTGGCTGGAAGAGAAAGTTTATCCGGCTATGGAGGGTATCCCCGGACTTGAAGCGCTTATCGAAACTATGACCCCGCAGGGCTATGACTATCAGCGCGACGATGAGATGGCCACCTGGGGATCTGTCGACCTGACCTACGCTATCACCTATTCAATGTAAGGAAATCACTATGGCAACCCCAAATCCTCTCGCGCCGGTCAAAGGTGCGGGAACCACACTCTGGCAGTACAACGGGACCGGCGATCCCTACAGCAATCCGCTGAGCGATGTTGACTGGACCCGCCTCGCTAAAATCAAAGAAATCACTCCTGGGGAAATGACCGCTGAATCCTACGACGACACCTACGTCGACGATGAGGATGCGGACTGGAACTCGACTGCACAGGGGGCAAAATCTGCCGGCGATACCAGCTTTACCCTGGCCTGGAAACCGGGTGAGTCCGGGCAGCAAGGGCTGGTGGAGTGGTTCAACGAAGGCGACGTTCGCGGCTATAAAATTAAGTATCCAAACGGCACTGTAGATGTTTTCCGTGGTTGGGTAAGCAGCCTGGGGAAAGCGATCCCGGCGAAAGAAGTTATTACCCGCTCTGTGAAAGTCACCAATACTGGCAAGCCATCCCTGGCAGAAGAGGACCGTTCCTCATTCGTTCCGGTAACGGGCCTGACTGTTGCTCCGGCGACGGTCGCGGTTGAAGCAGGCAAGACCAAAACGGCGACATTCACGCTGCAGCCTGCCGGCGCGACGGATAAATCCCTGCGGATTGTCTCGTCCAACAAAGCGATCGCCACAGTCACTGTGCTGGATAACGTGGTCACCATCACGGGTGTTGCCGCAGGGACGGCGGACATTATCGGCATGACGCCGGATGGTAATTTCGTTGCGATTGCCGCAGTCACTGTCTCCTGATCACCACTTCAAAAGGCCCCTTTAGGGGCCATTTTCACGGGCAAAAATAATGGCTAATCCGAAGGTAAAAACTATGTCGTTTCTGAAAAAAGAAAATCTGTCGATTGGCGGCGAATCAGTGCTGCTTTTTGAATTATCCGCGTTGCAGCGCGCTGAATATTTTGAGTATCTCGCCAGTCTTGAAGCGGATATTCCAGAAGATGCTTCTGAAATGAAGATGGGCGCCCTGGCCGTTAAAAAGAACGTCCAGTCAAATGCCTGGCTGGTATCCCGATCCTTATGGCATAGCTCGCCGGATCGGGATGAAGAGGAATTGCACCGTGAAGTCATGCGTACCTGGCCGTCTGAAGCGCTGAATATGGCAGTTGAAAAAGTGCTTGAGCTGAGTGACCTGATGCCAAAGCCCCCTGCAGAGGCAGAGTTTGACAATACTGCGCTTGGTGATGAATCAGCAGATGCAGGGTTTGACAATACCGCGCTCGATGATGAATCAGCAGAGGCGCGCCCCCTGGCAAAATAGTTGCCCGTGAGCGCACCTTTATCCATCGCCTCGCGCGTGAGTTCCGGCGGGCAGACTGGCGGCGGATGCTCAGCGAAATGAGCGCCTCAGAGTTCGCCGGCTGGGTTAGCCACTTTGCAGTAACGCCGTTTAGTGACGAGTTGCTGGACGCTGAGTTCGCCACCACTAAGGGGCTCATCGTGGCGATGCTGACGGGCAACAGCGATATCTCTGATGCTGATTTCAGTCTGCTGACTGGCGAGGCGGTTGAGCCCGAACAAGAAAAGACGGATGAAGACCTGATGTTAGCGGGCGAGGGTGTTTACGGGGGAGTACGGTATGGCCCAGCAAATTAGCGATCTGGTAATTAACCTGGACGTCGACAGCGCTTCCTTCTCAGAGCAGGTAGCCCGGATCCGGGGCCAGTTGAAAGGGGTGGCGGACGAGTCTGATAAATCCCAGGGGCGAATGGCGCGAGCGGCGCAAATTCAGGCTGCCGCGCTGAAACAGATGGGTGAGGCTGGTGTAAAGGCTGCCAGCGATATTCAGGCAAAACAATCCTCTGCAGCTGATGAAATGGCAGCAGCCTGGAAAAAATCTGCCCAGGCTGTGGATGAAGCACACCGGCGTGTTGCGGAATATAGCCAGAAGTTGCAGGAAACAACGACGCAAACTGCCGCCACAGCGAAGCAGCAGGATGAGCTGGCCGAAGCATTTTACCGTGAAATTGACGGCGCCCGGCGACTGACCAGCGAGACGCAGGCTCTGGCCGGTATGCAGGGGCGTCTGCGCGCCGCTCGCGGGCAGGGGAAAATTTCTCAGCAGGATTACCTGGCGCTGATAACCCGCACGACCGAACGTCAGAAAGAGCTGCGTCTGGAAGAGGAAAAAGCCAGCGCCGCGCGCGTCAATTTCATTCAGAAACTGAAATCTCAGGTTGCCGCGCAGAACCTGTCGAACGCTGAAATGCTCCGCTACAAAGCCGCACAGCTTGGCGTCAGTGATGCAGCCGATATCTATATTCGCAAACTGGATACGGCGAAAGCAGCCACGCATGGTCTGGGCTTGCAAAGTGCTGCGGCGCGGCGGGAAATCGGCATCCTGATCGGCGAGGCAGCGCGGGGTAACTTCGGTGCGCTGCGCGGCTCCAGCATCACGCTGGCGAACCGGGCCGGATGGATAGAGCAGCTCATGACATTGCGTGGGCTGGGGATCGCCGGGGTAGTCGGTGGGATTGCGGCCTCTGTGTATGCCCTGGGGAAGGCCTGGTACGAGGGAAGTCAGGAGTCCGTCGAGTTCAACAAGCAGCTGATCCTGACGGGAAGTTATGCCGGTAAAACCTCTGGTCAACTGGCTGAGCTGGCGAAATCAATTGCAGGGACTCACGGCTCGCAGGCAACCAGCGCTGCCGTGCTGGCGCAGGTGGTGGGGAGCGGTAGTTTTAAAGGCTCTCAGATCGAGAGCATTACCCGCGCCGCCGTGGCGATGCAGGAGGCTACTGGGAAATCGGTCGATGAGACGATCAAGAATTTCCAGAAGCTTTATGACTCGCCGACGAAGAGTTCCGCCGAGCTGAATGCACAGATGCATTACCTCACCGCCGCCCAGTTCCAGTACATCTCGTCGCTCGAGCGCCGCGGCGATAAAGAAGCCGCAGGGCAGGCGGCGGCCAATGCCTATAGCCGTGCGGAGCAGCAGCGCAGCCAGCAGATTTTGGATAACCTGGGGCTTGTTGAGCGCGCAGCTTTAGCGACCCGCAATGCCTTTAAAGGTATGTGGGATGAGCTGCTGAATATTGGCCGGGCTGGTAGTGACGCTGCCACGCTACAGACCATGAAAGATACGCTGGCCGAAATTCAGGAGAACGGCAAGCAAGGGCTTTGGGGGCGTTTCAAAAATAACTCGATGGGTGTCGATAAAGCGCAGCTTGAGGCCAACATCAACAACCTTGAGTTCGTGATCAAATCCCAGGAGGGCTACAACCAGAAAAAAGCCGAGTTCAACCGGATCAATAAAGACGGTATAGATGCACAGGTATCGTTCAACAAATATCTGGATGCCGGTACTACCCAGGTCGAGAAACGCGCGCTGGCACAAAAGGACCTGAATAAAGCCATTGCGGATAACGCCAAAGCCGCGAAAGCAACGCAGCCCCTGGCAGAGGATAAACAGGTTCGCCTCTGGACGCCGGAGGAAATAGCGACAGCTCGCGCTGGGATTGAGAAGCTCTATAAGGATCCAAAAACTGCGAAAGCCAAAGGGTATGTGACTCCTGCCGGGGATCGGGCCGAGGATAACAATCAACGCGACCTGCTGGCGTTGCAGTCACAGCGTGAAGTCCTGAAACGGCACAAAAGTGTAACGGACAGCATCAGCCAACAGCGAAAAGAACTATGGACAGCGCAGGCTCAGTTCACTGTTCTGGAAGATGCCGCCCGCAACCGGCAGTTGTCAAAGCAAGAGCAATCCCTGCTGGCCAGCAAGAAGCAGGTGCTTCAGCTTGCCAACCAGAAAGCCATTCTCGGTGACCAGATCGTTGCTCAGGAGCAGCTCAATAAGCGGATGGATACCGCGTCGAAATACGTTACGCAAATGGCTGAGAAACAGTCTGCTCTGGCTAATAGTGCAACGATGAGCGACAGGATGGCTGGGCGTGAATCTACGTTCGCCCAGCTTCGTAGTGGGTGGCTAAATTCAGGTGGCAGTTTGCAGGATGCGGGTTATCAGCAGCAGCTCAAGGCGGCCAAAGATTACTATGCAGCTGAGGACCAGTTGCGCGGCAACTGGAAGGCCGGGGTGGAAAAAAGCTGGGCTGATTACTCTGATGCGGCCACGAACAGCTATGAGCAAATGAAGAACGTGGGGGCCGCGGTTCTGAATGGTGCCTCATCACAATTGACGTCTTTCCTGACGAGGAGCGGTGCCAGCTTTAAGGATTTCACCAAATCTATCCTGAGCATGCTGACTGAAATTCTGGTTCAAATGTCACTGGTGAATGGGGTTAAAGCAGCTGGCAGCGCGCTGGGCCTCATCGCTAATGCCAAAGGCGGTGTTTACAATTCTTCCTCGCTAAGCGCATACAGCGGCAGCATTGTGGACAGGCCAACGTTCTTTGCCTTTGCTAAAGGTGGCGGCGTGATGGGAGAAGCCGGGCCGGAAGCCATTTTGCCTCTACGTCGTGGAACAAACGGCAAGCTCGGCGTTGTTGCTGGGAATGCTGGTGGCGGAAACCCAATCTTCAAAAACACGATCATTCTGCAGAGTGACGGCACAGCCACATCCCAGACTTCAGGCGGCAACGACGCAATGAATCAGGCGATGATGAAAATGCTCGATCAGTTCTGTCAGAACAACCTCGTTAAGGCACTCCGGCCCGGGGGCTTAATCTTCAACGCAATGAAATCCCGCTAAAGGTGGCCTATGGCAATCGATACATTTATCTGGCCGACACAAATCGCCAGCCAACCCGCGACTGAATACAACCGGACAATCCGGAAGATTCAGTTCGGTGACGGTTACAGTCAGGTTTCTGAGGATGGCATTAACTCGGAAAAAATTAAATTTCCGTACTCCTACCGGGGGCCGCTGGCGACGGCAATGGCCATCAGGGACTTTTGTCGCCAGCACTGTACCCGATCATTTATCTGGACACCGCCGCATGGTGAGAAAGGCTTATATCGTGCGGCGCCCGACTCGATAAAACTGGTGCCGAACGGTAAAACGCAGGCAACGATATCCGTGACATTTGAGCAGAGCTTTTCTGCCGGGGGGATGTGATGTCCTTAAACAGTGATTATCAAAAGCTGGAGCCGGGAAATACCGTCCGGCTTTTTGAAGTGGATGGTACCGCGTTTGGCGTGAGTGATGTTTTGCGCTTCCATGCGTATACCCTCCCTCACACTCCTGAAGAGATTGAAGCCGCCGGCGGCGATGAATCGAAGCTGCCCGCGAAAGCGATCTGGTGGCAGGGCGAGAAATACTCCGCCTGGCCATGCCAGATTGAGGGCATCGAGCTTTCAACGGATGGCACCGATGCACAGCCGAAACTTACCGTTGCAAACCTTGATGGTTCCATTACTGCCCTTTGCCTGGCATATGATGATTTGCTTCAGGCGAAAGTCATGATCCACGACACATTATCGCAGTATCTGGATGCCGCTAATTTCCCTGCTGGTAACCCGTCAGCCGACCCCACGCAGGAAAAGCTGCAGGCCTGGTACATCGACAGTAAAAGCGTGGAGAATAACCGTTCGGTTGAGTTTACGCTGAGCAGCCCGATGGACTTGCAGGGTCTGATGATACCGACCCGCCAGTTACACTCGCTTTGCACCTGGTGCATTCGGGGGAAATACCGTTCCGGCGACGGTTGCGATTATGCCGGTACACGTTACTTCAACGATAAAAATAACCCGGTGGACGATCCCTCACTCGACAAGTGCAGCGGCACGTTGCGCGGATGCAAGTTACGGTTCGGGGAAAACGAGCTGCTGCCGTTTGGCGGGTTCCCCGGTACCTCGCTAATCAGGAGCTGATATGCGCGCGAAAACGATTAACGCCATTATGGCTCATGCGGCTGCTGAATATCCGCGAGAGTGTTGCGGCGTAGTGGCGCAGAAAAGCCGGGTAGAACGCTATTTCACTTGCCGGAATCTTGCAGCCGAGCCCACTGAGCATTTCCACCTGTCGCCGGAAGATTACGCTGCCGCTGAGGATTGGGGAGCGGTGATCGCTGTCGTGCACAGCCACCCGGACGCTACGACACAGCCGAGCGAACTGGACAAAGCGCAGTGTGACGCCACGCTGCTGCCCTGGCATATTGTGAGCTGGCCGGAAGGAGACCTACGTACCATCCAGCCGCGCGGCGAACTCCCGCTGCTGGAGCGGCCGTTTGTCCTCGGTCACTTTGACTGTTGGGGGCTGGTGATGAGCTACTTCCGGCAGAACCACGGTATCGAACTTCACGATTACCGCGTTGATTATCCCTGGTGGGAAGATGAGTACCCGGAGAATTTCTATCAGGATTGCTGGTACGAATGTGGCTTCCGTGAGTTCGACGGTGCACCGCAGCCAGGCGACATGGTGATCATGCAAGTACAGGCCAATAAATGGAACCACGCGGGGATCTTGCTTGAGGGCAATATGCTATTGCACCACCTGTACGGGCACCTTAGTCAGCGTGTTCCGTATGGAGGCTACTGGCAGGAAAGAACGATGAAAATATTAAGGCTCAGTGCTTCGAGTTAGCACCAACATACCAGAAGAAACAAGATGGACGATGCCTCGAGCAAAACAAGATAGCGGATGCTGATATGAACGCCTACAGGTGATAGGATGTTGCAAACTGTAAACATCGGAGGTGTTTAAATGAAAAACAGGGTTGCAGTAGTTATTTGTGGCGTATCAATGTTGCTGAGTGGTTGTGCTGGAGTGGCGGCAGATCATCGGGCTGAACAGCAGAAAAAATATAACGATCTATCAAAATGCGAACCTATTGAAGCAATAGGTAGTGCATCTCAACCAACAAAGGAACTCTTAGTGTCTAAATTAAAATCTGGCGCAATTGCTGCATCAGATGATAATTTTATTGCGGACACAAAGGCTAAGACATTACAAATGGTTGGGTGGAATGATTCTGTTTTTGACTCTATAGCAACTTGTAGAGTTAACAACAGACAAGCAAGAATTGATGCAATAAAACCTATATTTGATGGCGTTAAATTAAAAACGAAAGATAAAGACGAGAGGAGAGCTTTGATTGAGGCTTATAGCTCTTGGGAAGCTTATCTTATGTCTCTTACCGCTGCAGCAAAACAAGATTTTGAAAGTAAGTTATCATATTATAAAAACATGTGAAAACATTAATTCAACAAGCCCACTTCGGTGGGTTTTTTTACGTCCGGAGATTATCTTATGCAAGAGGTCATGATACGAATAGAACTTGGCGGAATTCTTGGTAAAACTTTCGGCAAAACACATCATCGTTTAATCAGTAAAGTGCATGAAGCGACGCGGTCTCTCGCGGCGACCATTCCTGGGTTCGAAAAATTTATGATAACCAGCAATCGTCGCGGGCTAACTTATGCGGTATTCAAGGGTAAAAAAAATATTGGGCATGATGATTTAGGCTTCCCTGCAACCTCCGATGTGATTCGTATTATTCCCGTCATTATTGGTAGTAAAAAGGCGGGAGTACTGCAAACTATCCTTGGTGCTGTATTGGTTGTAGTCGGTGCCGTAGTGACTTATTTCGGTGGTGGTGCGGTCGGTATTCCAATGATGAAATTTGGTGCAGCCGTTGCGCTTGGTGGAGTTATTCAAATGCTTTCGCCACAGCCAGCGGGTCTTGCCAGCAAACAAGGTGCTGACAACCAGGCCTCATATGCGTTCGGCGGCGTGACAAATACTGCAGCGCAGGGATACCCGGTTCCTCTGGGTTACGGTAAACGCCGCATTGGCGGTGCAATTATCTCAGCCGGTATTTACGTCGAAGATCAGCAGTAAAACTCTCTCCTTCCATCAGGCCACCTCAGGGTGGCTTTTTTTATGGGCGCAATATGACGACTGCAACGCTTATCAAAGGGAATAAGGGCGGTGGCTCTTCCCCGCGTACACCTGTCGAACAACCTGATGATCTCCAGTCCGTCGCCAAAGCAAAGCTATTGCTGGCGCTGGGTGAGGGGGAATTTGCTGGTGGCCTTGACGGGAAGAGCATTTTCCTTGACGGTACGCCGCTGGAAAATGCCGACGGCTCGCAAAACTTCAGCGGCGTGGCGTGGGAGTTTCGCCCAGGTACCCAGGCGCAAACTTATATTCAGGGTGTACCGGGGACTGAGAACGAGATCAGCGTCGGCACTACGGTTTCAAGCGCCACTGCCTGGACACATACTTTCACCAACGGCCAACTTTCAGCAATCCGCCTGCGTCTGAAATGGCCGTCATTGTTTAACCAGCAGGACAATGGTGATCTTGTTGGGTACTCCATCAACTACACAATAGATCTGCAGACTGATGGTGGGGCCTGGCAGACGGTCGTGAATACTGCCGTTACCGGGAAAACCACATCCGGCTACGAACGCAGCCACCGCATTGATTTACCGCAATCTGGAAGCACCTGGACAGTGCGCCTGCGTAAAGTTACTGCGGATGCCAATAGCGCTAAAATTGGCGACACCATGACGCTGCAGAGCTATACAGAGGTGATTGACGCAAAGCTGCGTTATCCGAACACCGCTTTGCTGTATGTCGAGTTTGATTCCAGCCAGTTCAATGGCAGTATTCCGCAGGTTTCCTGCGAGCCGATGATGCGTATTGTCCGCATCCCGGATAATTATGATCCGATTGCCCGTGCCTATATTGGAACATGGACCGGCGGTTTCAAATGGGCATGGACGAACAACCCCGCCTGGATTTTTTACGACATCGTCATTAGCGATCGATTCGGTCTGGGCCAGCGACTCACGGCAGCCAACATTGATAAATGGACGTTGTACCAGGTCGCACAGTATTGCGACCAGATGGTACCGGACGGGAAAGGTGGTAGCGGCACCGAACCGCGCTATACCTGTGACGTTTATGTGCAGGACAGGAACGACGCATACACCGTTCTGCGTGATTTTGCCGCCATATTCCGGGGGATGACCTACTGGGGCGGTAACCAGATTGTAGCCCTGGCGGACATGCCGCGGGATATCGATTACAGCTACACCCGTGCCAACGTCCTGAATGGCGAATTCAACTATTCCAGCAGCACGACTAAAACCCGCTATACCACCGCGCTGGTTTCGTGGTCCGATCCGGCGAATGCCTATGCTGATGCCATGGAGCCGGTGTTTGAGCAGGCGCTGGTCGCGCGATACGGATTTAACCAGCTCGAGCTGACGGCAATCGGCTGCACCCGGCAGAGCGAAGCGAACAGGAAAGGCCGATGGGGGATACTGACCAACAATAAAGACCGCATCGTAACCTTTGCCGTTGGCCTCGATGGCATGATCCCTCAACCGGGTTATATCATCGCCGTGGCCGATGAAATGCTGTCCGGAAAAGTAACCGGCGGCCGTATTAGTGCCGTGAATGGTCGTGTCGTCACCCTTGATCGAAAACCGGATATTTCCGCCGGCGGCCGCCTGATTCTCAACCTGCCGTCCGGTGCGTCACAGGCGCGAACTATTCAGGCTGTAAATGACCAGGTGATTACCGTTACCACGGCCTACAGCGAAGTGCCGCAGCCGGAATCCGTCTGGGTTGTTGAATCTGATGAGCTCTACGCACAGCAGTATCGTGTGGTGAGCGTGTCCGACAATAACGATGGCACCTTTACTATCTCCGGTGCGTATTACGATCCGGATAAATATGCCCGTATCGATACCGGCGCGCTGATAGATGATCGCCCGATAAGCGTTATCCCGCCGGGCAACCAGACGGCGCCGGCCAATATCGTTATCAGCTCTTTCTCTGTCGTACAGCAGGGCATCAGCGTGGAAACGATGCGCTGCAGCTGGGATCAGGCACCTAACGCTATTTCATACGAAGCACAGTGGCGCCGCAACGACGGGAACTGGGTGAACGTGCCGCGCAATTCCACTACCTCGTTTGACGTACCGGGTATTTATGCCGGGCGTTACCTGGTGCGTGTGCGCGCTATCAACGCGGCGGAAATTTCCAGTGGTTGGGGTTACTCGGAAGAGAAAACGCTGACCGGTAAAGTCGGTAATCCACCGAAGCCAGTTGGGTTTATGGCCACGCCAATAAACTGGGGTATTCGCCTGAACTGGGGATTCCCGGACAACACGGCAGACACGCTGAAAACAGAAATTCAGTACACCCCAAACACTGACCAGTCCAACCCTCTCCTGCTCACCGATATTCCATATCCTCATGCTGAGTATTTACAGCTCGGCCTTAAAGCGGGCCAGACATTCTGGTACCGGGCGCAACTGGTGGACAAAACAGGGAATGAGTCAGGCTGGACCGACTGGATACAGGGTGAATCAAATGCCGATGCGGGCGATTATCTTGATGCTATTCGTGATGATGTGCTGACGTCTGAGGACGGAAAGCAGTTGACGGATAAAATCGATTTTGGCCTGCAGGCGCAACTGGAAGCTGCGCTTAAAGAAGGCGATATGGTTCGCCAGCAAAACCGGCAGCATGGGCAGGCCCGGGCGCAAATTGCAGAGATATGGAAGGTCAGGGCTGATGACAATGAGGCATTTGCTCAGTACCAGCTGCAGGTTGCGGCGTCTTTCGGTGAACAGCAGGCTGCTATCGATCAGAAAATGACGGGGACAGTCACCGCGACGAGCGCAGAAGCTATTTACACCTTGCGAACTGGTGTGATGTGGAATGGCCAGTACTACGACGCAGGCTTATCGGTTGCAACCATGGCCGATGGGACCGGAGTTAAAAGCCGAATAGCGATAAATGCAGATCAGTTCGTCATGCTCTCGGGGCAGGGTAGCGTTCAGTATTCACCGTTTTCCGTTGTAGGCGGCCAGGTCTTTATTGCTGACGGCATGATTAAAGAAGCCAGTATCGGCATCGGTAAAATTAGCGAGTCGCTGCAGTCAAGAAACTACAGCGCGTCAGCTGGCTGGTACATCGACAAAACAGGTATTGCGATATTCAACCAGGTGACAGTTCGCGGCACCGTATATGCCAGCGCCGGTGTGTTTACGGGAACTATTTACGCCACTGACGGTAAATTTTCAGGAACCGTTGAGGCAAAAAATTTTATCGGTGATATCGCTAACGGTGGCGTATTCCCCGTGCCGCCGCGCGTATCAGGCGTCCCGGCTGTCACATATTTGACTTACACAGATTCTGGTGGTGCCAGCCAGGCGAAAAACATCACTGTTTACGTCACAGTAACGGGTACTACGCCGGGGAGTACTATCCCGGTCAACATAACTATCGGGGGTGTCACAAGGTCATTAGGGGTGTTCGGTGACAGCCGGGCATCGGCTTCAGGCATGTGCCATTTCACTGTAGAGGGTGTGACAGCGAATCAGGTTGGCATGAGCGTATCCTCTGGTGGCTCTGGCTACGTTATTGACCGATTAGATGCCACTGTCATTGTGACGCGTGGCTCCGGTTCATTCGCATAGGAATAAAAAGGGCCTGACGGGCCCTTTTTTAATGAGGTAAGAATATGGCTCAAGGTACTTTAAATTTCACTAATAACTCTACAAAAGTTACCGGGACAGGCACTAGTTTCATCAGCGAAATTAAGGTCGGTGATTTTATTACGGCGACAATAAATAATGCTGTATTTGTCGTTATCATCAAAGAAATTAAAAGTGATACAGAACTAACGCTGACGGAAGTATTTTACGGTCCTACGAGTGCCGGGATTGTATGGGATGCGGTCCCGATGAAAGCGGCCACAGCCATTCCTTATATTCTCGGTGTGCAGACTGCCCGAGCCGCCAGGCTGGCAAATCTGGAAGCGGATAACTGGCTGCAGGTATATACGGCACTCGGGGATATCACAGTTACGCTGCCTGATGGTACGCAATTTACAGGCCCGTCATGGAAGAAACTTAGTGAGCAATTGAACGACGTACTACTGAAATCCAATAATCTAGCGGATGTTAACGACAAGGCCGCTGCTTTAAAAAATTTACTTAATGACGGCCCTCTTGAAGTTGATCGTCAAGTAGATGTCTCACCCCCAAACGGCACTGTTGTGTCTGGCGGGGAGGTTAAATCGTCCTGGTCTGTAGCTGGGGTGAAAAACTTTGAAGCAGAGTTCAAAATAAGTTCGACATTTGGCAAAAGCATCGGTGCTGTTATAACGGTTTCTGATGGCACAAGAAAACCTCAGTTTATTTTTAATAATCTCGGTGATTTTTCGTTGCCAGGGAATATTTATCTGTCAGATAAAGCTGGAACTTTCGGGAGCGTGATATCAATGCCGAAAGGAAATAATGGCGTTTCTTTAGCGTCCAGTTCAAACGGAAGTCTTGGTATTTTAAACGTTAACAGGATTAATGGTTCAAACCCTGTGGCCCTATTTATTGATGGCGGATACCACTGTAAGCGAGGTTCTACCAATCCGCCAAGTAGCAGTAGTGTATTCAATATCAACTGGACTGGCTCGTTAGAAGCGTGGATCGATGGTACGCAAGTTGGTAACTTCCAGCTTACGCCGGTTTGTGACGGAGAATTGAAAAAGAAAGTCGCGTATCGCAATTCTACCGCTGCTGCTGAAAAGGCTCTGGCTCGTGTTTTGCAGTGGCGCGTCGCGACGTTCCGTTACATTGCTCGCGGTATCCTCCCCGAGTCTGAGACAAAATTGGGTTTTATTGCCAACGACCTGGTAGAAGTAAGCCCACTATGTGTGAAAGGCGAGGGCCTGAAACCTGGCTATGACCCGAACGATCCGCAAGATGCATACTCATTAGATACTACCGCTCAGATTGCAGAATTGACACAAGCTGTTCAGGCACTGGCACAACAGAACATTCAGCTTCGCAATGAGCTTGATGAACTCAAAGCAGGCGATAAAACGTCATAAAATTTACAATTCACGTAAATTTCTTTGTATGGTTTAGTTAATGACAAGACGCGATCTATAAAGTTACTGGAAAATAGTAGATAATTCTTAATTAACTATACTGATTAATGACATACGTATGAAACCATTGGTACCGCCAACAAAATTTTGTATCTACTCTGATGATTCGAGATCAGAGACACTCAGGTTCATCAACGACATTGAGTCGATTGGTGTCAATAACAAAGGCAAGGTTACTGTAGATTTAAGTAAGGTGAAATATGCTTCAGCTGCAGCTTCTGTGCTCTTTTTCGCAATTGTTAACAGAGCTCAGTTTCTTACGAAAGATCCAAATTTTGTTCGCTTCGTCTGGCCCAAAAAAGAGGATAATCCAGAAGGGCATAGGTGGATCGTCAGTACAGGGCTTTCCAGGGCCTTGATTGCTGGAACTGATGAAAAGTTAAAGATTCTTACTCGTGAGGAACGTTACTTTCAGTCTGCTGTCGAACCTTCTGAGCACATTTTTGATACAGTTACCATGCTGCAGAAAAAGGCTGTTTTGAATGATGGTCAACTGGGTTTACTACTCACAGCTATTAGTGAGGCTCTGCTGAACGTTTCTCATCATGCTTATGAAAATGATGCCTTTACGGAGTCGTTACTTCTGTTAAAAGGTAAGCGCTGGTGGCAATGTGCTTGGTTTAACCCTGAAGAGAACCGGATTGTTTTTATTGTTTGTGACCTAGGTTTGGGGATTTTTAAGAGTTTCGTGCCAGATGGTGATGGTCTTGGCGTCCAAAACGAAGTATCTTCTGTAGAGAAGGCTATGCTTGTAGGAGAGTCTCGGTTTGTTGGTGCAGGTCGAGGGAATGGCTCTGACGACATAAAACGCCCGATTGACGCGGGACTTGATGCTGATGAGGCACTGCTTATCCTAACAGGGCATGCTCGGTACCACTATAATTCTAATGATAGCTGTCCTCAGTGCGAGAGACTGGCTGAATACATACCAGGAACTTTATTACAGTGGTCGCTGGTTGCCAGGAGATGATTTATGAGAAACATCGTCATTGCGAAGGAGTTCTCACGAACACCATTCGGACGTTATACAACAGATAGCCCCAACAGTGCGGAGCGGTTCCGAAAGGATTTTTTAGTTCCGGCTCTGAGAGGCGAAGAAAAAGAAGTCGTTGTAGACTTTCGTGGCATAGCTTTAGGTGTCGGATCTTCGTTCTTGGAGGAGGCGTTTGGTGGGTTAGTCCGCAAAGAAGGGTTACCAAAAGCCAGCATTAAAGCGCGGCTCGTCATCAAAAGCGATGTGCCTTTTTACAAAGAGCAGATAGATAAATTTATCGATATAGCTCAACCGGAATAAGCATAAGGTCTAGAGTTGGTCAAAGAATCTTCAGAGGTAATTTTTGTTCAAGTAGGGTATCACCTAGAATCATCGGTGTCTTTTATTGAGCAAATTGGAAAGTATTCTTGGTGTATTACCCTAGTTGGCGTTTGCATAGCTCTCTTTGGCTGGCGAGTTGCGTATAAAAATTCTATAAGACTTGCTACGCGCTCCGAGTCTAAATCCATTATTGATTCAGTATCAAAGCTAGTTATCGAGATATCAGATATTTCCATCGATTTCTGGCTCAACAAATCTACTCCAATAGCTGATAGTGGTGATATTGAGGTACAAAAGAAAGAACAAAGTATAAAAACTAATCAGTCATCTAGCTATTTATTCAATGTCTTAGCCAAGGCACAGCAGGTCTCGAAACTTTCCGATGTTCTCGCGCTCCGAGGGTTGTCTATACCGGATAATCTGCTTTCAACTGTTTTGGAGAAAACGACTTTGGATTGCGAGACGGCATATCAATTGGATTCCGAAGTTCGTACGGTAAGATCTCAAGAAATTGTGAGCGCCTGCATGCAAGTTATTCATGCTCTTTATGAAACTTTTCAGTTTTACCATCCTCCAGCCAAGCAAGAAACTCTCTGGCAAACGATTGTTCGGAAGTACTATGAAATCGATGGTTGGCATGCTGCTATAAAGTAAAGGATCAGTGGTCTTTATCATGATCGTTAATTATTTGTTACATTTGATCGTGGGTATTATTTTGGGTTTCAATGACACAAATAAATTATTTTGGATGACCGAGAAAAATGGAGCTGTATGAGATTTAAACAAATCCTTGCATGATTGCCTCTATGTCTTCTTGGACGCCACTCCCAGTAAGACACTGAAAGAAAATAATCAGCTATAGATGGTTGTATTTGACTTCTTGACTTGACAGGATTTGAGCCTTGAACTGCCAATCCCCCATGACGGATGGCGGTAAAGTGTTGGTATATTAAGTGTTGAGAAGTCGGTAACTTGTTGATTTTTAGCATTGCTATTTTTTCTGCTTATACCATGCCTACAAGTTAACTTATTGATTTATTGTAATTATAGTGCGGTCTTGAAAACCGAAGGCAAATCTACTTATCCAACAACGCCACTGCCATAGCCTCCAGACGGTTAATCTGTGTGTTCAGCTCCTTAATTATTGAATCTGGTGTCAGATCCTTACCATTGCGGATAAAATCACGGATTGTCTTCACTTGGTGTGCCCTGATTTCCAATTCGTTAATAACACCTATGCTATCTTCTTCTCCGAACTCATCAATGTCATCCGCTTCAAATTCAATGAATGTATATGGTGGTTTATGGTAGATACGGGTAATGCCGTCGGGTTGCCAATCATCACCAGTAACGACCTCGGCATCAAACGGTATTGTTTCCTGTAGGTCAGTTAATTTTTTTATAAGCTCTGAGGTCTTCAATATTATCTCGCTTTTTGGCATGCGAAGGGGGAAATCTGGTTATCAAAACTCTAAGATTATTATACAAAAACAATTGATTATAACTACTACCAATAATGATGAAATAAGAGAGAAAGTGCGTTTTATTGTTTTAAAACAATAAGCTATAGAAGTTGCTTAGATCTACTGCTGCGTCATATGGAATGGTTCGAAGCGGCAGACCTGATCGTTAAGGGTATGGAAGGCGCTATCGAAGCTAAGACCGTAACTTATGACTTCGAGCGTCTGATGGATGGCGCTAAGCTGCTGAAATGTTCAGAGTTTGGCGACGCTATCATTAAACACATGTAATCAGCGCCGCTGGTGATGTGACAACGGGAACCTGATGGTTCCCGTTTTTTATTGTTAAGTAATATTTGTTTCGAGTTATTTTTTAGGTGAGATGCGTTTGGTTTTTCGGATATATCGTAGTAATAAATCGCAATGATAATTATCATTCTATTGGCTACATGACGTAGCATCTCTGGAGATGATGATGGCTTCGTATTATGTAAATACAAAAAAGCAGTTCAATGGTGATAATGAAGTTCACGTTTATGGATGTAATTATTTGCCAGCTGAAAGCAATAGATTATTTCTTGGCGATTATAGTTCTTGCCAGTCAGCAGTGACTGAAGCAAAGCGAATTGGTTATAATGCTAATGGGTGTTTTTACTGCAATAAACCCTGCCATACTACTTGAATAAAAATAATATTAAGGCCACTAAGTTGGCCTTAATATCTCAGAAATGAAAAGTGACATTGATTCTCTATTTATCAATAACCCGTACATCCGGATGCTTTTCGCTCGCCGCCTCATGGTAAATATCCCCGAGCCAGCCGGGGAGTTCATCCTCCGTCAGCCATGATGGAATGACCACATCATAAATCCGGGAATGTTTCCCCTCATTAGGATCAACACGATAAAGCAGCCATTGCTCACCTACTTTCTTTATGCCCAAACGCCTGCCAAAGACATCGAATTGCAGCATACATCCTCCGAAGTGCCCATATATTTATGAATGATAAACGCTGTCGGAGATGTTGAACAACGAGTATTTAGTGGGCGTTTTTCCTCTTGTAAAATTCAGACATAAAAAAATCGTGAAATGTTACGGAGTTGTATCAATGAGTTATTTGACGACGTTGCGAAAGGGAAAGGGATCGGGAAAAAATCCCAGCTTTGTCTGAGTGCTGTTGTGCTAGTTTTGAAAGACAGGGACTTTATTTATGGAGTGATTATGGACAAGGGCAAGCAAGTTTTCGAGGAGTTTCATCCTGAAATGCTGCAGGTAATAGGCACAGCTGTGGTACAGCTGCTGGCGGGAGAAGAGACGTTATCACGTGAGTCGATAGCCGATATGGTACACAAGCTTTACGCACATGGCCTGGATGATGCGGCAGTACAAAGGGCGGTTGATGTCCTGATCCTGGGGTAGGCGTGAGTCTTTGTCCGGCTGCTCATCTCGCTATTTATCGCTGATTCAGCGGAGAATAGTCAGTTTTAAACTGATTGTCGTCACTGCGCAGGATGATGTTAAAATCGCAGATGATTATCATTATCATAAAAAGGACTGTTTATGAGTAAGACGCTCATCATCTGCGCTGTATTGTTTGCCACCCACGTTTATGCCGCGAATAAACCTGCATCGGAGCTGGTCTGGAGTGAGGCGGAAGAGGAGCCAGGCTGCCACGGGAACGTGTGCCTGAGCAACGAAGAGAAGAAACCGCAAAATATGTATGGCAAGCTTGATAAAGGTGACCAAAAGCTGCTGTCCGACCCTTACTCTAAGTACGATCGCGATAACAGCAATAGCACCGCACGTGCAGGTGTGACGTTTAAATGGGATTGATAGATAAAAGGCGCTGAACGCGCCTTTCATTTATTCATTAAAGGGATTTTTATGCTGTCGTAAATACTCAACGCCAAATTCATGAGAGGCAAAATCATTGATATGGCCGACATCACGATAGACAGGAACGCCATTAATATCAGTTTTGCATACATTACCAGAGCACTGAGCATCTTTAGGATCAATAATAATGAGTGTTGGGTAAGTTTTCTGTAGCCGGTTAAATAGCTGTGGGAACCACTCACTGCTATCATCTGTCCTTGTATTCGTATTACAACTGTTAGATACGTATTTTTTTCTGAACTTCACACTGTCATAAAAACAGTGCATGAAATTATCCGGCATAGTGTATATTTGCTTGATAATCACTGGTCGTGCACCTGACTGTATAATAATGTCTAAGGCTTGCTTCATTGCTGTTTCGATACGTTGATGTGACAATTCCATCGAACGCGGGTCTTGCGGATGATTGACGATATTGTCACCAGCGTAGTTACTCCAGACCTCACCAATAATTACATAGTCGAAGTGTCCTTGCCGAATGTTTTCATAGAACTTGTCACTGTCATCATGGCATTTTTGATAAACGGTATCTTTGAAATACCACCAGTCAAACAGGTAGACACCCGGTAACGTTAAGCAGGACGAGGTGGCCTGAGCTAAAACTGACATATGGGCGTTCTTACCCAGTACATCAAAGAAGCTCCAAAAATGATTGGAATGTGAGTCGCCAATCAGCAATGCCTTTTTAGCGGCGTTTACATCACCGATCGTACAGTTTTTATTCTCTAGTTCGCTGCTACCATCGATGCAGTATTTTCTGTCGCGTGACTCATTTTGCTTGAGAGTGAGTGCAACCTGCTGAAACTGAGATCCAAAACGCCTGCTAAGGCCATCCTGCTTTTCGGAAATAGCGCTGAGTACCACGAACAATAATGCGGGGAGCAATGCCAGATAAATAAAAGATTTTAAGAGTGGAATGCATTTCTTCCTGAAGGGTTTCTCTATGAAAAGGTAAGAAAGCCACGCCAGCGAAAACGTGAGCGCTAAGCAGACTGTCGTAAATACCCCATTTTCTTCAAAACCCAAATATCTTCCTGCAGCAAAAATCGGCCAGTGCCATAAATAAAGGGAGTAAGAAATCGTACCGATAAATACCAGGGGAGGAATTGATAGTGCACGGGTAACAATTCCGCCTGAGACTGAGCCAACGTAAATAAGTGCAGCTGAGGCTGCGGCAACAATAACGGCATGATAATCAGGATAACCAAGGACGATATTTGTTCTGGTAGCGCAGTAAAACAGCGCACCCAGAGCTGCCAGCCCAATACAAGTGGCCATAAAGTTATTGGGCTTCAGGTTTTCACTCTTTAACATTATCAGACAACTACCAAATAAAAACTCAAATATTCGGGAGCTTAAAAAGTAGTAACTTTTGTCTGGAAATGCCTGTGACAGATACAAGGATAAAGCGACCATAGCCAACGTAGTAGAAATGACAACAGGGCTGAGCCATCGGGATGGAAGATATTTATGAAGAAGGAGTAATGCTGCCGGCAGGACTAAATACCATTGCCATTCTATTGACAGTGACCATGTATGGAGTAATAACAGAAATGCTGTGTCTGGTGCAGCGTAAGCCGTTGTTGCTCGAGAAAAATACTGATTTGAGGTAAACAGTGTTGTGTACTTGGCTTCGCGTAAAAAGTGGGTAAAATCTTCCGGAAGATAAAAAATTGTCGCAATTATCAGACTAAAAAGGATCGTTGCAATCAACGCAGGTTGTAGACGCCAAAGTCGGCGAACATAAAAATCGGTGACAGAAAGTTTGTTGTTATTTAATGCACTAGTGATGATTGATGTGATAAGAAAACCTGAGATAACAAAGAAAATGTCGACGCCAATGAATCCTGATGGAAAAAGGGTGAGTCCTGCGTGAAAAATGAGCACAAACAGAACCGCAATGGCTCTCAATCCATCAATATCTGAACGGTAACGCATCAAGCTGCCTCTAAAACTTTTCGCTGAAAACCTCTTTTGAGGTTTCTTGTCATTGTTGTGACAATATTTTATCTACTGAATCCCCCTAAAGAAAGCGAATCTGCTGCCAGGGGATAAACGTTTCCAAAGCCCGAGCTTTGTCGTAAATTTGTGAGACATCTACGGCAAATGCTGTGGATGAAGAAAGTGCAGGCGCGATCATCAAAATCGGCCGTGATAATCTCATCTCTCTCGCCCTGGTTTATTATCAATTAGTGAACAGCATAGCCGTTTTTCCCTTCACAGGTTATAAATTTGGGGCTTAAATGCTACCGTAAGATCAAACAGATAAGCCGGAGGCGAGATGGATAAAAAAGCAAAAGACGAAGAACTGTATCAGGAGATGTGCCGCGTGGTGGGTAAGGTGGTGCTGGAGATGCGGGATCTGGGACAGGAGCCCAAACACATTGTGATTGCCGGCGTGGTCAGAACCATGCTGGCGAACCATAAAATCAAACGTTCCCCGCTGACGGACGAAGCGATGGCACACGTTATCA
Organism: Cedecea sp. P7760; assembly: GCF_013386425.1. Lineage (NCBI taxonomy): Bacteria > Pseudomonadati > Pseudomonadota > Gammaproteobacteria > Enterobacterales > Enterobacteriaceae > Cedecea > Cedecea sp. P7760. The sequence continues at coordinate 30,580 of NZ_JACARU010000060.1, forward strand.
AAGCGCTGGGCTATGAAGTTTAGCTCGCGCCCGTCGACAATATAAACCCATCAGGAATCACCTATGATTGCCAGTATTCTTATCGGCCTGATTGCTTTGATTCATCTTTATATTCTGGTGCTGGAGATGGTGCTTTGGGATAAACCTGCGGGGCAGAGAGCCTTTGGTTTGTCTCCCGAGTTTGCACGTCAGTCGAAAACGCTGGCGGCGAATCAGGGATTGTATAACGGGTTTCTGGCTGCTGGCTTAATATACGGGCTGCTGGCGGCGAGCAGCGGCTATGAATTTAAGCTGTTTTTCCTTATTTGTGTCCTGATTGCCGGTTTGTTTGGTGGCTTTACAGCCAGCAAAAAAATACTTTATGTTCAGGCTCTACCTGCGGCATTAGCATTGATGGCATTATTGGCGGGAATATAATCGAAAAAACCCGGCAAACGCCGGGTCACCATAAGGCTATCATCATTAATATAATTGGCGATCGACCGGATCTTTTTTGGAGTGGTTCCGGACCCTCCAGAGGAGGAGATAATATAGGCATATTCGATAGCGAATGAGGGTTCATCAAGCTACCGAAGCCAAGAAATTATCCTGAGTCGTTGTCGTTAGCAAGTGCCTGATGACGTTTTTTTTCGAATATGAATTATAAAACTAAATTTTCCAGAATAATCGGCCTGAACAGATTCTAAGATTCGTCTATCCTTTATGGGGTAGGCTTGTTCTTTCGAATGGATTAACCGAATTTATCAGGAGTTTATATGGGCTTTTGGCGAGTCGTTTTCACAATTATCCTGCCTCCGTTAGGCGTGCTTATCGGCAAAGGCTTTGGCTGGGCCTTCATCCTCAACATCCTCCTTACCCTGCTGGGCTACTTCCCTGGCCTCATCCATGCGTTTTGGGTGCAAACCCGGGATTGATGCAGCGGTAACGTCTCCCCCTGGCTTCTCTGAACCAAAAGACCTCCAGGCGGCGTAAGCAAACAATATGCAGTTCGTGCAAGCACTCAGAGCCCACTTTTTGGACTGACCCCATAAAG
>NZ_JACARU010000061.1:0-70706 GCF_013386425.1 Cedecea sp. P7760
CAGGACTGGGAGATAAAACGGAGGTCTGCCGCTTTAGCGGTCGATTTATTTGGCCGGGAGTCCGGGGTCTCGGGGGAATGACGGTGATTCTCCCGAGACGTTCACCGGTTCGGTGGCTACATATAAAATAGGACTAGAAGTGAACGGAATATTCGTCGAACCTACATAACCACAGGGATTCGAGACCGATCGACAACCCATTCTTTATCGCTGCTCGCCCATCATCTCTTTCACCAGATCCACGCAGCGCAGGAAGCGTGAGTCATAGTCAGACTCCTCAACGTGAATAAAGTCGATGTTGTTCTCTTGGAGCATATCCACCAGCAGGTTCTGGAACGATTTTCTGTCTACGTCGCTGCCGAGGCTGCGTAAACCGTCCGCCACCCACGGCGTATTGTTTTCCAGCAGGATAACCAGATCGAAGCGGTATTCGTCGATCAGCGCCTGCACAAACGGGTGCTCGCGCCCCTCATACTTCTTGCAGAAGGCCTGAGTAGTCACAAAATCGGTGTCGATAAACGCCACTTTATTGGCGTATTTCACCGCAAAATCGACGTACTGCGCGTGGCCGATGGCAATTTTGTCATAGTCGGAATACTGCAGGGCCATTTCGTCCCCACCAAGGTGAGAGAAGACGTAGTCGCGGCCGTATTCCCAGGCGCTGGTGGTGTTGAAGATATTGGCGAGTTTATTCACCATCCATGACTTACCGCTCGACTCGCCGCCCAGTATCGCCACGGTGCGCACAAAGAACGGTTTTACCTCGGTAGGAATGTATTCCCAGTAGCGGAACGGGTTTTCGCGGATTTGCGTTCCGCTAATGTTCATAAAAGTGCGCTTGGGATCGACAACCACCGTTTCGATGCCGAGATGCTCGGTAAACTTTGCCGCATCCCCTTCTTCCGAGGTATAGATTCGATCAGGGGAAATCCCCTTGCTGTCCATAAACGCCTTGATACCTCGGCTCCAGACGTCCCATCCGTGTGGATAAGGCTCCATCCCCTCCTCGTTAAAGGAGTGAATGCGAATATTCTTCTGGTATTTAAACGTTTGCAGCAGCCAGCGCAGACGATCGCCGGTGGTTGGCTGCTGGGACATCGCGCTATCGTCAAACAGGGCGCGGTCGCGGGGCTCATCGTAGCCCATGATGATATGCAGCTCGTCCACCTGGCTACAGGCGCGCTGGATTAAGTAGATATGCCCGGTATGCAGGGGATAAAACTTGCCGAACACCACGCCGACTTTCTTTTCGCGGCGCGGGAATTCCAGCCCCAGGAAGCGGTGCAGCGCTTCCAGTTTCTGCGCGCTGGGGCTTTTGATTTTCGCGTTCAGTAACTGGCTCAGGTAGCCTTTAGTCATGCCGCTGGCATCCGCCACCTGCTGCAAGGTACACCCCTGCTGACGAATAGCCGTTTTAATATAGTCGAATGACGACACGCGCTGCCTCCTGCCGGAGCGGGAACGATTCCCGCAAGTTACTCAATTATAAGTCGTCGAATACAGAAAGCGCATCAGCAAGTTTTTTCACGCCGAAGACCTGCATCCCTTCAGGAATTTTTTTCGGTACGTTGGCCTGCGGCACAATCGCACGCTTGAAGCCGTGTTTTGCCGCTTCGGAAATGCGTTCCTGGCCGCTGGGTACCGGGCGGATTTCGCCGGCCAGCCCGACTTCGCCAAACACCACTAAATCCTGCGGCAAGGCTCTGTCCCGTAAGCTGGAAACCATCGCCAGCAGCAGCGCCAGATCGGCGCTGGTTTCGGTAACTTTCACGCCACCGACCACGTTCACGAACACGTCCTGGTCGGCCATTTGCAGGCCACCGTGACGGTGCAGCACGGCCAGCAAAATCGCCAGACGGTTTTGCTCCAGGCCCACGGCCACGCGGCGAGGGTTGGACATCATCGACTGATCCACCAGCGCCTGAATCTCTACCAGCAGCGGGCGAGTTCCTTCCCAGACCACCATCACCGAGCTGCCCGGCGTCACTTCATCGCCGCGGCTCAGGAAGATGGCTGACGGGTTGCTCACTTCACGCAGCCCCTGCTCGGTCATCGCGAACACGCCCAATTCATTCACCGCGCCAAAGCGGTTTTTATGACTACGCAGAGTACGGAAGCGAGAATCGGCATCGCCGTCGAGCATTACCGAGCAGTCGATACAGTGCTCGAGAACCTTTGGCCCCGCCAGGGAGCCATCTTTGGTCACGTGCCCGACCATCACGATAGCCACACCTTTCGTCTTCGCAAAGCGCGTCAGGTAGGCTGCGGTTTCACGCACCTGGGCCACGCTGCCCGGCGAAGACTGCACGTCCGCCATATGCATCACCTGGATCGAGTCGATCACCATCAGCTTCGGCTGTTCTTCATCGGCGATCGCACAGATCTGTTCGATGCTGGTTTCCGACAACATATTGAGGTTTTGCGTCGGCAGACCCAGGCGGTGCGCACGCATCGCCACCTGCTGGAGTGACTCCTCGCCGGTGACGTACAGGGTTTTCATTTGCTCGCTCAGCTTGCAAAGCGTCTGCAGCAGCAACGTCGATTTCCCCGCACCCGGGTTGCCGCCGATTAAGATAGCGCTTCCCGGCACCACGCCGCCGCCCAGCACGCGGTCAAACTCTTTAAAACCGGTGGAAAAACGCGGCAGCTCTTCAAGGCTGATATCTGAAAGCTTTTGAACACGGTTGACGCCCGCGCTCCCGGCGTAGCCGGAAAGACGCTCGTTGCGGGCAACCTGAGGAGAAGCGGCGATGCGCACTTCGGTAATGGTATTCCACGCGTGACAGGCGCTGCACTGCCCCTGCCAGCGCGGGTAATCCGCACCACACTCGTTACAAACAAATGCGCGTTTTGGAGCTTTCGCCACCTTTATACCTCTTGTTAGCGTTCTTCCTGAATCAGGCTGCCGGAAAGGATGCAGAACACGCCCATCAGATCCGCGTGGCGGATGCTGACTTCGCTCTTCTCATTCACCTTCGGCTTAGCGTGATAGGCAATGCCCAGGCCTGCGGCATGGATCATCGGTAAGTCATTGGCCCCGTCGCCAACCGCTACGGTCTGCGCGGCGGGAATTTCATATTTTTCGGCCAGCCGCTTCAGGGTTACCGCTTTAAATTTAGCGTCCACAATCTGCCCCAGCACTTCGCCGGTCAGCTTGCCGTCGCAAATTTCAAGTTCGTTGGCAACCACCGTCGTCAGGTTCAGCGTATCGCGCAGGTATTCCGCAAAGAAGGTGAACCCGCCGGAAGCAATCGCCACTTTCCAGCCCAGGATATCCAGGTTTTGCACCAGAGATTTCAGCCCCGGCATCAGCGGCAGTTCATCACGAACCTGGCGCAGAATATTGGCATCGGCACCTTTGAGGGTCGCCACGCGCTGGCGCAGGCTGGCGGTAAAGTCCAGCTCGCCGCGCATTGCGCGTTCGGTGACTTCGGCCACCATTTCACCCGTTCCCGCCAGTTTGGCAATCTCGTCGATGCACTCGATCTGAATGGCGGTAGAGTCCATGTCCATGACCAGCAGGCCAGGCGTTTTTAAATGCGGGATTTTGCCCAGTGGCGCAACGTCGAGCCCGGCCTCATGCGCAAGTTTGGTCGCGCGCGGCGTTAAAGAGCCAGCCAGGCGAATAACCTGGTAATCTTCCACGCACCAGGCGGTCACAATCACCATCGCCGCGCCCAGCTTACGCTGGTATTTGTTCAGGCACTGCTTGTCCAGATTACGTCCGTACAGGAGCCAGCCGCTGCGGCCGGCGCGGTAGTCCAGCGGCATCACTTCGTCACCGCTCAGGGAAAGCGGCAACCCAGGCCAAAGTGAAACATCGTTAGGCAAATCGCACCAGGTCAAACTGTTTGGCATTGCGGCTCCAGAATCAAGTAAACATACCCTTGCGCCGTCGGAATCCGGGAAAATGGCAGAAAGGTATCCGGGTAAAAACAACGCATGAGGCTACCTTGTCCGCCTTGCTTCTGGCAACATTAAAGTACGCAATTTTCCAAAGGTGCATCATGGTTCGGGTAAAATTTAAATTTCGGCTCCACCGCGCAGTGATTGTGCTGTCCTGCCTCGCACTTTTAGTCGCGCTGATGCAGGGTGCCTCCTGGTTTAGCCGGGGCAGCCAGCAGGCGCGAAACGTTCAGATGGAAGAGCTGGCCCGCACCCTCTCCCGCCAGGTAGCGTTTAATCTGGTGCCGGTCATGAAAACCGAAAACCCTGATGAAAAACGCATCTCGACCGTGCTCAACCTGCTGACCAGGGATAGCCGCGTGCTTGATGCCGCCGTGTATGACAGCGAAGGCGATCAAATTGCGCGTGCGGGGGAAAATATCGAGGTTCGCGACCGCCTGGCGCTGGATGGCCAAAAAGCCGGCAGCTACTTCAACCAGCAAATCGTCGAACCTATCGCGGATAAAAGCGGCCCCATCGGCTACCTGCGAATTACGCTGGATACGCATACTCTCGCCACCGAAGCCAAGCAGGTGGACAACACCACTAATATTCTGCGCCTGATGCTGCTGCTCGCGGTCGCGATCGGCATCGTTCTCACCCGCACGCTGCTGCACGGCAAGCGCACCCGCTGGCAGCAATCACCGTTCCTGCTGACCGCCAATAAGAAGGTAACGGAGGAAGACGAGTCTAAGTAAAGCTCCCACGGTAAATGCTCGGTGATGGCGTCATGCTAAGATGGCGCCATTCTTCTGGGAAAAGGATCTTTGCTATGTCGACTTTGCGTTTGCTTATATCTGACTCTTACGACCCGTGGTTTAACCTGGCCGTTGAAGAGACAATTTTTCGGCAGATGCCCGCCACTCAGCGGGTTCTGTTCCTGTGGCGTAATGCGGACACGGTGGTTATTGGCCGCGCCCAAAACCCCTGGAAAGAGTGTAATACCGGGCGAATGGAGCAGGACAACGTTCGGCTGGCAAGACGCAGCAGCGGCGGCGGTGCGGTGTTCCACGACCTCGGCAATACCTGCTTCACTTTTATGGCCGGCAAGCCGGAATACGACAAGAGTATTTCCACGTCTATCGTGTTGAGCGCGCTGGAAAGCCTTGGCCTGAATGCCACCGCTTCCGGGCGTAACGATCTTGAGGTCGAAACCACTGAGGGAACGCGTAAAATTTCCGGATCGGCCTACCGCGAAACCATGGATCGCGGCTTCCACCACGGTACCCTGCTGCTGAATGCCGACCTTAGCCGCCTGGCAAACTACCTCAATCCCGATCCGAAAAAACTGCAGGCTAAGGGCATTACCTCGGTGAGAGGCCGCGTCGCAAACCTCAGCGATATCAAGCCGGGACTGACCCACGAGCAGATAGCCGAGGCGATAACGGAGGCTTTCTTCGCCCACTATGGCGAACGCGTTGAAGCAGAGCATATCTCGCCCGAGGCGCTGCCTGACCTGCCGGGTTTTGCCGATACTTTTGCACGCCAGAGCAGCTGGGAATGGAACTTTGGCCAGGCGCCAGCCTTTACGCATCTGCTGGATAACCGCTTTAGCTGGGGCGGCGTCGAACTCCATTTTGACGTTGAGAAAGGGCATATCACCCGCGCCCAGGTGTTCACCGATAGCCTTAATCCTGCCCCGCTTGAAGCGCTGGCAGCCCGGCTAAAAGGCTGCCTGTATCGCAGTATTTTACTGCAGCAGGAGTGCGAAACGCTGATCTACAGCTTCCCGGAACAGGAAGCCGAACTGAAAGAGCTTTCGGCGTGGATTGCCCAGGCGGTTCGTTAAGCGAGACGTTTAAGCCGCTCGCTTAACTGGCCTACTTGCCCGGCCATTCCTGCCGCTATTTGCCGGAATGGCTCGCTTATTTTCAAATTAAGGCTTAGCTCACGCCAGTAACGCTGTGCCCACGGCTGCATCTCCAGCCATATTTCGCCGGGAACTTCGGCATCAATATTAATTTCAATGCCGCCCTCCCGCATATTGCCCGAACTGCCCGGCGCCCAGGCCATAGGCAGCATATCGTAGACCGGCGTTAGCTCGAGCGGACGGTCGGACAAAAAGAAGGAGAGATTCCCGGCATGCATATCGCTGTTACCTGTCAGCCGGCCAAAAGCCCAAATTCGCTGCACCTGCCGAAGCGTGGCGGCCTCAACCATACCCTCTTCTTTTAGACGTGCGACGGCCTTAGGCCAGCTAAGTACGCCCGCGGCATATTCACTTTGCACGCTTTCAAGAGACACGATGCTACGTCGTCCGAAAGTACCGGCACAGTCAAAGCGTTCAACCTCAAGGAAGACCTGCCCGCTTTCAGCCGAGAGCAGGTCACACCGGGCGGCAGGGATACCCATTTGATTTAATAGCGCTAAAGCACTGCACTCGGAGGTCAGTAAATCTACCCAGCGGCGCTGGTTATCGTTTCGTATGGGCGAGGTGAACTTGACGATGACATGCCGTGGCCCGCAAAGCGTTTCACTGTAGCAGGAGAATTTAGGCTGCTCTCCTCCGGCAGTTGAACCTACAATTTCGCCGTCTATTGCCCGGTGAGCAAGCTCAGCGTAAGCCTCAAGGCGCTCATCGAGAGCAATAGGCTTGAGACCGACTGTTTGTGTCCAGCGGCGGTAGCTCTCTTCGCCGACCAGCCATCCGCCCAGGTTTTCCAGCCGCTGCGCAGAGAGGGCAAAAAGCACGTCTTCTTCCCGCCACAGCCGGATATCCTCGGGCAGATCGCTATTTTTAGCCAGCTCGCGTCCCCAGGCTCGCCCCAAAAAACCCTGCGGGCGGAGATCGTTGAGATACCACGGCAAACCGTCAAACCATCGGCTATCCCCGTTGTTATGCACAACCAGGCAGCTTCCCCTCGGCCACACAGGATAAAGCACGCCAAAGTCCCACGCTTTACCGGCGTCATCAATCTGCCACAGCTGAAATTCCCGATGCTGCCTTACCGGATGCCTCAGTCCATAAAGCGTCGCTCGGGCCTGGCCAAACTTTATGACGTCCGGCTCAAGTAAAACCCGGCGAGAGAAGGTCGCCTGACTGATACCCAGCCGTTGGGCCAGCGCCCTGCCAGGAAGTGGACCGGTAAGAAGGAGGTCGGTTAGCTCGCTCATATGAATAGATTCATGAATAGATACTTGAATTGATTTATAGCCAAAATACCCTGTCTGGTAAAGGCTATTCGCTAAAGATGAGAAATAAAATGAATAGATACCAGACATAAAAAAGGCGCCCTCAGGCGCCTTTGAAACGAGAAGAAAAACTTACTCTTTGTCGCCCAGCAGGACGGATTCCAGAGCAATTTTGATCATGTCGTTGAAGGTGGTCTGACGCTCAGCGGCGGTGGTCTGCTCGTGAGTACGGATGTGGTCAGACACGGTACAGATGGTCAGCGCTTTAGCACCGAACTCTGCGGCAACGCCGTAAATACCGGCCGCTTCCATTTCCACGCCCAGGATACCGTATTTTTCCATCACGTCGAACATGGACGGATCTGGCGTGTAGAACAGGTCTGCAGAGAAGATGTTGCCCACGCGAGCGTCAACGCCCAGCGCTTTAGCCGCGTCAACCGCGTTACGAACCATATCGAAGTCCGCGATAGCCGCGAAGTCGTGATCCTTGAAGCGCAGACGGTTTACTTTGGAGTCAGTACACGCGCCCATGCCAATAACCACGTCGCGCAGCTTAACGTCTGCACGTACCGCGCCGCAGGAGCCTACGCGAATAATTTTCTTCACGCCGAAGTCGGTGATCAGCTCTTTAGCGTAGATAGAGCAGGATGGAATGCCCATGCCGTGGCCCATCACGGAGATCTTACGGCCTTTGTAAGTCCCGGTGAAACCGAGCATGCCGCGCACGTTGTTCACTTCACGCACGTCTTCCAGGAAGGTTTCCGCGATGTGCTTAGCGCGCAGCGGGTCACCCGGCATCAGTACTACGTCAGCGAAATCGCCCATTTCCGCATTAATGTGTGGCGTAGCCATTGTGTATTCCTTGATTTAAAAAGTTAGCAATCAGGCGGGCAAACGCCCGCCCAAAGGGATCACAGCATGTTTTTGCCGTAGTCCATGTCGGAAAGACCGAAGTACTTCGCTACCGTCTGGCCGATGTCCGCGAAGGTTTCGCGGTGCCCCAGAGAACCGGCTTTCACTTTCGGGCCGTAGATCAGCACCGGAATGTGTTCGCGAGTGTGGTCGGTACCTTGCCAGGTCGGGTCACAGCCGTGGTCCGCGGTGAGGATCAGAATATCGTCCTCTTTCAGCAGCGACATCAGCTCTGGCAAACGACGATCGAACAGCTCAAGGCCGTCCGCGTAGCCTGCCACATCGCGACGGTGGCCCCAGGAGGAGTCGAAGTCAACGAAGTTGGTGAAAACGATAGTCTCGTCACCGGCTTCTTTCATCTCTTTGATGGTCGCGTCAAACAGCGCGTCCAGGCCGGTTGCCTTCACTTTTTTGGTGATACCGCAGTTGGCGTAGATGTCCGCAATTTTACCCACGGAAACCACCTGGCCCTGCTTCTCATCAACCAATTTCTGCAGCACGGTTGCGGCAGGCGGCTCAACGGCTAAATCGTGACGGTTGCCGGTACGCTGGAAGTTGCCAGCTTTATCGCCAACAAACGGACGAGCGATAACGCGGCCAATGTTGTAGCCGCCTTCGGTCAGCTCTTCACGCGCGATTTCGCACAGCTCATAAAGCTTATCCAGGCCGTAGGTTTCTTCGTGGCAGGCAATCTGGAACACGGAGTCAGCGGAGGTGTAGAAAATCGGTTTCCCGGTTTTCATGTGCTCTTCGCCCAGTTCGTCCAGAATCACGGTCCCGGAAGAGTGGCAGTTACCGAGGTAGCCCGGCAGATTGGCACGCTTGACCAGTTTGTCCAGCAGCTCCTGCGGGAAGCTGTTTTCGTGGTCGCTGAAGTAGCCCCAGTCAAACAGCACCGGCACGCCGGCGATTTCCCAGTGGCCAGACGGGGTGTCTTTGCCGGAGGAAAGCTCATGTGCCCAGGCGTACGCACCGATAACTTCTGCGTCAGGGTCCATGCCTGCGGCAACTTTCCCGGTAGAGCCCTCGTGGGCTTTAACCAGGCCAAGACGAGTCAGGTTAGGCAGGGTCAGAGGCCCTTTACGGCCTTTGTCAGCTTCGCCTTTGGCGCAAGCTTCCGCGATGTGACCGAAAGTATCAGAGCCGACATCTCCGAAGCGCTCAGCGTCTTCGGTAGCACCGATGCCGAACGAGTCCAGCACCATAATAAACGCACGTTTCATATTATTCTCCGTACCTTGTGCTCTATAAAATAGGGATCAGATCAGTATACCGTTATTCGGTGATTCGACGATAGACCGTTGGTGTTTCCAGCGGTGCTTTTTCGTCAATCCTGATTGCCGCTTTCACCGCCTTCGCCGCTTCCTGCCAGCTGGCTTCGTCTTTCGCATGGATAACGGCCAGCGGGCGCTCAGCGTCGATAGATTCACCCAGACGGGCCATATCGGTAAAGCCGACGCTGTAATCGATAGTATCGGAAGCCTGACGACGACCGCCGCCCATCGACACCACCGCCATACCCAGCGCGCGGGTATCCATCGCCGAGACAAAACCGGACGCTTCGGCATATACCGCCTTGCTCAGCATCGCCGTTGGCAGGTACTTCGCATAGTTTTCAACGAAGTCGCTCGGGCCTTTCTGCGCGGCAACCATCCGGCCAAACACCTCAGCCGCTTTACCGTTATCCAGCACGGACTGAAGCTTCGCGCGAGCTTCCGTATCGTCTTTGGCAAGCTTGCCGGAAATTAGCATTTCCACGCACAGCGCCATCGTGACGTCGAACAGACGCGGGTTGCGGTATTCACCAGTCAGGAACTGCACCGCTTCACGGACTTCCACGGCGTTACCCGCGCTGGAAGCCAGCACCTGATTCATGTCCGTCAGCAAGGCGGTAGTCTTCACGCCAGCGCCGTTGGCAACGCCAACGATAGCTTCGGCCAGCTGCTCTGAAAGCTCGTAGGTCGGCATAAATGCGCCGCTGCCTACCTTCACATCCATCACCAGCGCATCCAACCCTTCGGCCAGTTTCTTCGCCAGGATTGAAGCGGTAATAAGAGGAATAGAGTCCACCGTCGCGGTAATGTCACGGGTAGCATAGAAACGTTTGTCCGCCGGTGCCAGAGAGCTGGTCTGGCCGATGATGGCCACGCCGACGTCCTTAATAATGTCGCGGAAGCGGTTATCGTCCGGGAAGATATCAAAACCCGGAATCGCCTCCAGCTTATCCAGCGTCCCGCCGGTGTGTCCCAGGCCGCGGCCTGAAATCATAGGTACATAACCGCCACAGGCTGCCACCATAGGGCCAAGCATCAGCGAGGTCACGTCACCCACGCCGCCGGTGGAGTGTTTATCCACAATCGGGCCGTTGAGATTAAGGCTTTTCCAGTCCAGCACGGTACCGGAATCCCGCATCGCCATCGTCAGCGAGACCCTTTCCGGCATGGTCATGTCGTGGAAGAAAATGGTCATCGCCAGAGCAGCAATTTGCCCTTCAGAGACGGTGTTGTCGCGAATGCCGTTGATAAAGAAACGAATCTCTTCGTCGCTCAGTACCAGGCCATCACGTTTTTTACGAATAATTTCTTGTGCGAGAAACACGGCAACCCCCTGGGAAATGCGGGTAAGGAGCGGCGGAAAACCCGCCGCAATTAAAGATTACTCTAGATAATTCGAGTCGCAGGAAGGCAGCAAAAGAGCTCATCCCCAGGAGCTTACTGAAGTAAGTGACTGGGGTGAGGGAGTGCAGCTTACGCACCTGCGGCTTGAAGTATGACGAGCAATTAGTAGCTGCTGGCGCTTTTACCGTCCCCGTGGCCCAGCGCTTTCAGCAGGCTGGCCAACAGGCTGGAAGCCCCGAAGCGGTAGTGGCGGGAGTCGGCCCAGTCGGCACCGAACAGATCGTCCGCGATAGCCAGGAACTGCGCGGCATCTTCAGCGGAGCGAACGCCACCGGCCGGTTTGAAGCCCACGTTTTTTTCCACGCCCATATCGCGGATCACTTCCATCATGATGCGGGCGCTTTCAGGGGTCGCGTTAACCGGCACTTTACCGGTAGAGGTTTTGATGAAGTCTGCGCCCGCTTTAATGGCGATAGCAGAAGCTTTGCGGATCAGTTCTTCGGTTTTCAGCTCGCCGGTTTCGATGATCACTTTCAGCAGCACGTTAGCGCTGGCACAGGCGTCTTTACACGCTTTCACCAGGTCAAAGCCAACCTGCTCATTACCGGCAATCAGCGCACGGTAAGGGAAAACTACGTCCACTTCGTCAGCACCGTAGGCGATAGCGGCGCGGGTTTCTGCCAGCGCGATGTCGATATCGTCGTTACCGTGCGGGAAGTTAGTCACGGTCGCAATGCGGATGTCCGGCGTGCCCTGCTCTTTGAGGGTCTTGCGGGCGATTGGGATAAAGCGCGGGTAGATACAAATCGCAGCTGTGTTACCGACTGGGGTTTTTGCCTGATGGCACAGAGCGATGACTTTCTCGTTAGTGTCATCGTCGTTCAGGGTAGTCAGATCCATCAGTTTCAGCGCACGCAGGCTGCTTTGGGTTAAATCGGTCATAACGCTCTCCAACAAAAGGTAAAAAAGTCTCCGGCCCGGAAACTCAACACGTTGGAGCGGACTTGGTTCCTTGAAGAAGAGTGGTCACCTCGGTCACCCTCACGTTGAGATCCTTCTCACCGCACATTGCCGGTTGCAATGTTAGAATTCTAACACCCACCACCGATGCAATTTTGTGTCTCGCCTCACAAAAGCCAAAGAGTGAATTGCAAGCTTTCAGAGAGTATATGTGATTAAAGAAACAAAATAACGCGCTAAATTGCGCCTGGTCGCAAGAAAATGGCCGGCAGGGCGCCAGCCATTGGTTACCGCGCAATGTTATTATTATAACATTTTTATTGCACCTTACAGCGCCAGGAAAAGCCCGGCGATGGTGGCGCTCATCAGGTTAGACAGCGTCCCCGCCGCCACGGCCTTCATGCCCAGCTGGGCCACATCATGCCGACGGGCTGGTGCCATGCTGCCCAGGCCGCCAATCAGGATGGCGATAGAAGAAAGGTTAGCAAATCCACATAGCGCGAAGGAGATAATCGCCTTGGTGTGACCAGAAAGTACCTGCAGGCCCGCCGCCGCAACCTCGGCGTCATCTTTCAGGTAAGCGCCAAAGTTCAGGTAGGCGACAAACTCGTTGATGATAAGCTTCTGACCGATAAACGATCCAGCCACGTTGGCTTCGCTCCACGGCACGCCAATCAGCCAGGCCACCGGAGAGAACACCCAGCCGAGCATCAGCTCCAGAGAAAGCTGTGGATAATTGAACCAGCCGCCAATCCCGGAAAGCATCCCGTTCAGCAGGGCAATCAGCGCAACAAACGCCAGCAGCATCGCCCCCACGTTCAGCGCCAGCTGCATCCCGGAGGCTGCGCCAGACGCCGCCGCGTCCAGCACGTTAGCCGGGCGATCCGGATCGTTTTTCATCGACTCCAGCTCCGGCGTGTCGTTCGGAGTTTCCGTCTCAGGCAGCATGATCTTGGCAAACAGCAGCCCGCCCGGCGCGGCCATAAAGGACGCGGCGATCAGGTATTCCAGCGGCACGCCCATTTGCGCATAACCCGCCAGCACGGAGCCTGCAACAGAGGCCAGGCCCCCGCACATCACGGCAAACAGTTCAGAGCGGGTCATGGTGGCGATATAAGGACGTACCACCAGCGGCGCTTCGGTTTGGCCGACGAAAATGTTCGCCGTCGCCGACAGCGATTCGGTCCGGGACGTTTTCAGTACCTTGCGCAGGCCGCCGCCAAGCACGCGGATCACCAGCTGCATTACGCCCAGGTAGTAAAGCACGGCGATAAGCGAGGAGAAGAAGACGATGATCGGCAGGACGCGCAGCGCGAAAATAAAGCCGCCGCCGCCGAAGACTTCAAACATTTTGTCAGAAACCAGCCCGCCAAACAGGAAGGAAATCCCTGAATTGCCGTAGGCGATGACGTTAGCCACCCCTTCTGACATCGCGAGCAGAACTTTACGTCCGACGGGTACGTAAAGGATCAGCGCCCCGATGCCGATTTGAATCAGCCACGCGCCAATGACGGTACGCAGGTTAATCGCTTTACGGTTGCTGGACAGTAAAACGGCGATCAGCATCAGCGAGGCCATGCCGACCAATCCCATGAGTATTTGCATACAGTATCCCTGTGTATCAACTGGAAGATTCGGGCTTTGCCAGCCCGCTTTTTAGCGCGCGGATTATAACCACAGGGGGGTGAAAAGTGCGGGAGCAATCACGTACAGGAGGAAATATATAGAAACATTTACACAGCAAGGTGACTAACATCACGCTTTCAGGCAGCTAATTAGAAAGCGAATAATTCGTCTGCGTTTTTTTTCAAGGCGTTAGCGATGATTTCAGGCGGCTCCGGTCGGAGTTCACACAAGGATTCGAAGACTTTTGCCACACGTTCGGGGCGGTTTGGCTGCCCCTGCCAGCCGTTAAGTGGCATATCAGGCGCGTCCGTTTCCAGCAGCAGCGATGAAAGCGGCAGGCGGGCCATCACATCCCGGGTTTTGCTGGCTCGCGGATAGGTGATAGTGCCGCCTACCCCGATGCGGTACCCCATCGCTATGAAGCGCTCAGCTTGCTGCAGACTACCGGCAAAACCGTGAACCACGCCGGTTCTCGGTAAATTGTGGCGTTTCAGGTGCAGCGCCAGCTTGTCATGGGTACGGCGAGAATGTAGCAGCACAGGGAGATCGTAGCGCTTCGCCAGCTTTAGCTGCTCGTCGAGGATAAATTCCTGTCTGTCGAACTGCGGATCCTCGCGATAAAGATCCAGCCCAATTTCGCCGATCGCGATCAGCTTCTCCGGTTTTTGCCGCAGACGATCCTCCAGCGCCGCCAGCCCGACTTCATCATGTTTTTCAATCACTATCGGATGCAGGCCGATAGCGGCATAAAGCGCCGGGTAGTTCTGCGCCAGCGCAAGTACGCGATCGAAACGCCCTGCTTCAACTGCGGGCACAATGATTTTACGAACCCCGGCCTCGGCGGCAAGCTCGAGGCTGTGGGCTTCATCACCGGTAAACGGGGGGAAATCAAAGTGGCAATGGGTGTCGTAGAACGTAAAACTCACGCAAGATCCTCATTATCAAACGCGGCATCATTTGCCTGCAGGCCTGAGCCAATCGGTTTGACCAGGGATTCGTTTGCCGCCGCCGCCGGAGGAATGACCAATGGCCCCGGCGTATTCACACGCGGCAAATGCCGCCTTAACGGTGGCTTCGCGACCAGCAGCTTGCCGATGGTTGCGAGGAAATAACGCCCGCACAGGCGGCCCGTTTGGTAATCTGCCGTCAGCGAGGACAGGCGGCTTCCGAGCGCGCTACTCAGCAGCGCCTTCGGCGGGTAAATCTCAAAAATTCGCAGCTTGCCGGGCGGTTTCTCAATAAAACTCTGGATATCACGATAGCTCTCTTCGTGATGCTGCACCAGATTCAAAAGCGGCTGCAGGCTGCTGTCACCGAGCCAGCGTTCCATGCGTTTGAACCACTGCGGCGTGTAGTACATCTGTGAAGGCACGGTGCGAATGACCACCAGCGTGTCAGCCCCGCGATTAGCGGCTTCCCGCACCGGCACCGCATCGCTTATGCCCCCGTCCTGATAGCTGACGCCGTCAATCTCGACGCCAGCGCGGTAGAAGCCCGGAATAGCGCTTGAGGCTTTCAGTAAATTTAGCCACGTATCCGCATTCGGTGAAAAGTAATTCGCCGCATAGTCATCGCTGCGGCAGGCGCACATAAAGAACTCTTTTCCTTGCTCAAAAAGCGGGTCCGCGCTGGACATCGAAAGCGGCAGCCTCGTGGAGGTGGACTCTATCAGCCAGTCGAGGTCGATCAGGTGCCCTCCACGCGCAAAGCGTAGCGGGTTAAAGAAATCCCTGGTCGTGGTAAAACGCGTAATCACGCGGCGCGCATACCCCGGCTGGTTACAGACATAGGCAGAAAGGTTCTGTGCACCGGCAGAGGTGCCAAAGAACAGATCAAAGGGGTTGAATTCCGCGCGCATAAATTCGTCCAGAACCCCGGCCGTAAAGATCCCGCGCTGCCCGCCCCCTTCACAAATCAGAGCGAGTTTTCCAGGACGAAAAGGTTTGATCGCCAGCGGCGCAATATTGCCGAGCGTAACGGGTATACGATGTCCCACCCTGCTTTCCTGAATTTCTGTTGTTGTGAGTTTCTACCCTATACCCATAGCGCGCTAAGTAAAACGGCGAAAGCCAGTCACGAGGACTGGCTTTTGTATCGGTATGTTACTTAATGAGCGTCGCTAAGGACGTTTGCGTCCCATAAACAGGCTGACCAGGAACAGAATGATACCGACTATAAAGACGATTTTTGCAGCACCTGCAGCGGTACCAGCCAGACCACCGAAGCCCAGGGCCGCAGCGATCAACGCAATAACCAGAAAAATAATGCCCCAACGAAACATAGACTCTCCTTAACCATAGTGAATCTTATCGCTTCTTCACGGGCGCCGGATGGCTAACCCGCAGGCGATAATGTGTAATGGTGGTACTTATCGTCTCCCGGGCTAACCGGGGAAGACGTTTCGGGTGCTGCCGTTACTTCACTTTCAGATCGTTTTTAACGCTTTTCACGCCTTCAACCGATTTGGCAATGCTTTCAGCCTTCTCGGACTGGGCGCTGGACTTCACTTCACCGGACAGCTGAACCACCCCATCGGTGGTTTCCACTTTTACGTGACGGGAAGGCACAATGCTGTCGGCCAGTAATTTCGCTTTGATCTCGCTGG
Organism: Cedecea sp. P7760; assembly: GCF_013386425.1. NCBI lineage: Bacteria > Pseudomonadati > Pseudomonadota > Gammaproteobacteria > Enterobacterales > Enterobacteriaceae > Cedecea > Cedecea sp. P7760. The sequence continues at coordinate 15,799 of NZ_JACARU010000061.1, forward strand.
TCGTTGCCGCATCACCGGCATAGCCTTTCACCGACTGCTCTTTAGCGTCACGGACATGAAGTTTGTCGCTAACCGAGGTCACACCTTCCACTTTTTTCGCCGTGGCAACGGCCTGCTCGGCCTGAGCCTGGCTCTCAACAAAACCGCTCAGGGTGACCACTTTGCTTTCGGTTTTCACCGAAATGTCGGTGCTTTTAATATTTTTGTCGTCTACAAGTGCTGCTTTAACTTTCGCTGTGATGCCGCTGTCGTCCATGAAATTACCGACTTTAGTCATAGAGCTATCGATTTTTTTCCCTGCGCTATCGGCGGTAGACTCCGTTTTATTGAGCATAGTGTCTTCGGCAAAGGCACTGGTGCTTGCCAGTACTGAGCCCAACACAACCGCCAGCAGAGTTTTTGAAATCTTAGTCGTAGTCATCGATTAATTCCTGTAGGTTTGCTCATCATTTGAGCTTTCTCGTTTCCCGTAAGCCGAAAAAAATCAGCTGTTAATATTGAGATGACCGGGGAAACGCTAACAAGACACCAGGAAATGATTAATTCCCGGAGCTTTCGTCCAATAAAATTGTCATCGCTTTGTTAAATATAGATCACAATCTTAAAACTGCATGGCGAACTGATGGAAAAAGCAGCGATAACGCAGGATTAGCGTGAAATTAAGAGGATTCCGCAAGGGATTCAAAAGACAGGGAAAGTGAAAAGAACGCGGCGAACGCCGCGTTCTGTCAGGCAATTAGTGCTCGCGGGTTTTACGGAAGGTAACGTCAGGATAACGTTCCTGAGTAATGTTCAGGTTCACCATCGTTGGCGCGATGTAGGTCAGGTTATCCCCGCCATCCAGCGCCAGCTGAATTTCGTTTTTACGTTTGAATTCTTCAAACTTCTTCACGTCATTCCCTTCAACCCAACGCGCCGTCGCCACGTTCACCGATTCGTAAATCGCTTCCACGTTATATTCGCTTTTCAGGCGAGCAACGACCACGTCGAACTGCAGAACCCCGACCGCACCAACGATAAGATCGTTGTTGGCAATAGGACGGAACACCTGCACCGCACCTTCTTCAGAAAGCTGAACCAGGCCTTTAAGCAGCTGCTTCTGCTTGAGCGGATCGCGCAGGCGAATGCGGCGGAACAGCTCTGGGGCGAAGTTCGGAATACCGGTGAACTTCATCATCTCACCCTGGGTGAAGGTGTCGCCTATCTGAATCGTGCCGTGGTTATGCAGGCCGATGATGTCGCCAGGGTAAGCCTCTTCCACGTGGGAACGGTCACCGGCCATAAAGGTCAGCGCGTCAGAAATAATGACGTCTTTACCAATACGTACCTGGCGCAGCTTCATGCCTTTTTCATATTTGCCGGAAACGACGCGCATAAAGGCCACGCGGTCACGGTGTTTCGGGTCCATGTTGGCCTGAATCTTAAAGACAAAGCCGGTGAACTTCTCGTCATCAGCTTCAACCAGACGCGTGTCGGTTTTACGCGGCATGGGCGCCGGAGCCCAGTCCACCAGGCCATCCAGCATATGGTCTACGCCGAAGTTACCCAGCGCAGTCCCGAAGAACACAGGCGTTATCTCACCGGCCAGGAACAGCTCGTGATCGAATTCGTTAGAAGCACCCAGCACCAGCTCCAGTTCGTCACGCAGCTGCAGAGCGAGATCTTCACCCACGGCAGCGTCGAGTTCCGGGTTATTCAACCCTTTCACGATGCGTACTTCCTGAATGGTGTGGCCTTTACCGGTTTGGTAGAGGTAGGTTTCATCTTTATAAAGATGATAAACCCCTTTGAACAGCTTGCCGCAGCCAATTGGCCAGGTGATTGGCGCACAGCCAATCTTCAGCTCGCGCTCAACCTCATCCAGCACTTCCATCGGGTCGCGGATGTCGCGGTCGAGCTTGTTCATAAAGGTGATGATCGGCGTATCGCGCAGGCGGGTCACTTCCATCAGCTTGCGGGTACGATCTTCTACACCTTTCGCGGCGTCGATAACCATCAGGCAGCAGTCAACGGCGGTCAGGGTACGGTAGGTATCTTCGGAGAAGTCCTCGTGCCCTGGGGTATCCAGCAGGTTAACCAGGCTGTCGCGGTACGGGAACTGCATCACCGAGGTGGTGATCGAGATCCCACGCTGTTTTTCCATCTCCATCCAGTCGGATTTAGCGTGCTGGCTTGAGCCACGGCCTTTTACCGTCCCGGCGGTCTGAATCGCCTGTCCGAACAGCAGAACCTTTTCGGTGATGGTCGTTTTACCGGCATCCGGGTGGGAGATAATGGCAAAAGTGCGGCGTTTCGCCACCTCTTGCAAATAAGGAGACAAAGTCATAATTACATCTTCTTTAAGTGCGCACGGCCTTGAGCCACGCGCCGAGTGAACGTTATTTGGCGGCTATTTTACCCATCATTGCGGGTTTAACAATCAACAATCATGGCTTACACAGCAGTTGCTCCAGTTCACTTAACGAGGTGACCTGCCAGGTCGGTTCTATCCCTTCCGGCGCGGTACGTCCGTGGGCGTTAAGCCAGCAGGTTGCTATCCCGGCGTTAATGCCGCCAAGAATGTCGGATTCCGCGGTGTCGCCCACCATTAATACGCGGTCACGCGAAGGCTGATTCATCTGCTCAAAGGTATAGTCGAAAATACGGCGATCGGGTTTTGCCACGCCCACCTGCTCGGAAATAACCAGCAGGTCGAAATAGTCTCGCAGGCCGGTACGCTCCAGGCGGATTTGCTGCAGCGCGGTGAAGCCGTTGGTGATAATGCCGAGTTTAGCCTTACCCTTCAGCGCATTAAGCAAAGAAACGGCCCCCGGCAGCGGGGAGCAAATTTCCGCCATCGCGGATAAAAAGGCGGTGTTAAGTTCAGCCGAAGGAACACTAAGCCGCTCGGCCCAGTCCTCAAAACGCCTGAGCTGAAGCTGAAGCGCGGTAATCGCGCCGTTCTGGTAATCCACCCACAGCGGCTTGTTCACCGCCTGGTATTCCTGGAAATCATCTGCGGTAAAGGTCACGCTATAGTCGAGAAACATCCGCTGTAAACCGCCAAACGCGTCAAAAGTAAACAGCGTTTCGTCCGCATCAAATAAAATCCAGTCCCAGTTCATCCACACACCTTTTCAATATTAACCGAGGGGAAGCGCCATCACGATTGCGTCTTCCCGACCTTCTTTTGCAGGATAATAGTTACGACGCACCGTCGCTTCGTTAAAGCCCAGACTTTCGTACAGCGTTCTTGCCGCAACGTTGGAGGCACGTACCTCCAGCCACAGCGTAAAGACATCCCGCTTCTCAAGCTCCTCGATAAGGTACTCAAGCAGCGCTTTTCCAAGCCCCTGCCGCTGGTATGCCGGATCGACCGCGATGTTAAACAACGTGGCTTCGTCGAGAATGACCTGCGTCACCGCAAAAGCGGCAAGCTTGCCGTCAACGTCCAGCCGTAAATTGAAGTAGCGTTCGCCCTGATTACTGGCAAACGTTTTTTCACTCCAGGGAAAAGCATGACTGCGTAGCTCGATGGCGTACGCCGCCGCTAAATCATTCGGCGTCAGGGAAGATATCGTGTTCATGTTCGCAAATTTGTTGCCACAGCGCCTGTCGCGCGTTGCCATTGTGATAAAGCTCATCCAGCACGGGGGAAGTCAGCTGCGCGCCGTCCAGCGTCAGCGGCTGCTCCACGCCCAGACGCCAGCTATTGCAGCGGCTGTCGGGCGGTATCATCGCAACGCGCTCTGGGGTCAGCTGCATCACTTGCTCAGGGCTTAACGCCATGCTGCGTAAAATGTCCTTCACCAGCGGATCGTTCAGCGCCGGCAGCGCCTCGGCGACCATCACCAAACGCACGCCAGCAGGCAAAGAAACCGCAATTTCACCCTGCAAAGCCGTCGGACGGCACAGCACCCACTGGGTAATACCCAGCTGCTGTAACTGCCAGTCGCGTCGGGAAGGGGAAGTCATAGCGAAACCTATCTGGAGCGTAATTAGGGCGGCAAATATAGCAAATTCATCGAATCCACGCCATTAAAGCTCTATAATCCACGCTCTGATTTTCCAGGAGCAATTTGATGAGTGCGTTTACCCCGGCGAGTGAAGTACTGCTGCGCCACAGCGATGATTTTACCGAGAGCCGTGTGTTGTTTGCCGGTGACATGCAAGACGACCTGCCGGCGCGTTTCGACACCGCCGCCAGCCGCGCCCACACCCAGCAATTCCACCACTGGCAGGTACTCAGCGCGCAGATGGGTGAGAACGCACAGTACGGCCTCGTGGCCGGTGCGGACATCGTTGCTGACAGCAATACGCTGATTTATTACTGGCCGAAGAACAAGCCAGAAGCCCAGTTCCAGCTGATGAACATTCTGTCGCTGATGCCGATTGGCACCGACGTTTTCGTCGTGGGCGAAAACCGTTCCGGCGTGCGCAGCGCCGAGCAGATGCTGGCTGACATTTGCCCGCTGACCAAAATCGACAGCGCTCGCCGCTGTGGCCTGTACCACGGCCGCCTTGAGCAGCAGCCAGCGTTTGATGAAAACGGCTGGTGGGACGAATATCCACATGACGAGATGACGGTGAAAACCCTGCCGGGTGTCTTCAGCCGTGACGGCCTGGATACCGGCAGCAAGCTGCTGCTTTCCACGCTGACGCCGCACACCAAAGGCAAAGTGCTGGACGTAGGTTGCGGCGCGGGCGTACTGGCCATCACCCTGGCCAGCCACTCGCCAAAAGTTCGCCTCACGCTGAGCGACGTCAGCGCGCCTGCAGTAGCTGCCAGCCGTGCAACCCTTGCGGCAAACGGCATTGAAGGCGAAGTCATCGCCAGTAACGTTTACTCGGAGATCAACGGTCGTTTCGACATGATTATCTCCAACCCGCCGTTCCACGACGGTATGCAAACCAGCCTTGATGCGGCTCACCAGCTTATTCGCGGTGCAGCACGCCATCTGAACATGGGCGGCGAGCTGCGCATCGTGGCGAACGCCTTCCTGGCCTACCCTAACGTGCTGGACGAAGTGTTTGGCAGCCATGAAGTTATTGCCCAAACCGGCCGCTTCAAGGTCTACCGTGCCGTTCTGACCCGCGCGGGTAAAAAACGCTAAACACGCTTCGTGTGCCGCTTTTTGCATCAGTCAGAAAAGCGGCACCAAATTAAGTGTTGACGAAGCTCAGAAAACATCTAGAATGCGCCTCCGTGGTTGTGATACTTCGGTATGACAGGTATGCGAAGGTGGCGGAATTGGTAGACGCGCTAGCTTCAGGTGTTAGTGTTCTTACGGACGTGAGGGTTCAAGTCCCTCTCTTCGCACCAACACAACCACGAAAGATATCGTTCGCACTGCGCGAAGGTGGCGGAATTGGTAGACGCGCTAGCTTCAGGTGTTAGTGTTCTTACGGACGTGAGGGTTCAAGTCCCTCTCTTCGCACCAATGCGAAGGCGATATCAAAACTCTTCAGGTGCAAACCTGAAAACTGTGCGAAGGTGGCGGAATTGGTAGACGCGCTAGCTTCAGGTGTTAGTGTCCTTACGGACGTGAGGGTTCAAGTCCCTCTCTTCGCACCACTTCTTACGAAGTGACCCTCTTTTTTATCCCCTATTGTTTATCTCATCGTTCCCAAATTCATCACAATCAGCAGCAATCCGCTGGCAAATGCTACGCATGATGGCAGTAAAACAAAGTGCCGTAACGTCTTGTGATATAGCATCAGCGCCGTTGCCAACAGCCCGACGACCACCAGCACTCGCCACTGGCTGAAAGACAGATCCATACAGGCAAGCAGCGCGACGGCAAGGCCCGCCACCATTACACTCCAGCCACCTTCGAGTCGTCGTTGCAGCATCTTCGCGCCTCAATCATGATAATGATAACCAATATCATATGATAAAATTTCTCAATTGTCAGCGTGAAAACGTGCGAGAGCTATCGCTGAAATAGCCAGGGTTGACGCGTCATTTAATGACAGATTTTCAGTAAGGTGATAGATTGACCGCCGGCTTTAGTTTGCCTCATAAAAATTCCAATAGTTGCCAGAAAAGCAAATAACCCGCTTTTCATTGATACGACACACACACAACACCTGACGCACTTACCCAAGACATAACCGTTCTATGACAGCCCAAACCTGGCGAGCCTTACTCAAAGCAAAGCACCAGCTTTCTTTACGTTTATTTTTGCTGCTCAACGCCCTGGCAGCCGCTTTTGCTATGCTCTTCCCGATCCATTCGGCCATGCGCGTAACGCTGCCCGCTATCACCATTCTGCTCGCCAGCCTGGCGCTGTTGGCCTGGCAGGTTATCAATAAAAAGCGATTGATTAACCTGAATATTGTCTCGTTATCTCTCGGATTATTATGGGCGCTGCACATTTTTATTAAGCACGAGGCTATCGGCTATCTGGATACTTCATTTCTGGTTATCAGCCTGATGTCGGTGCTCTTTATTGGCGCCATTTCGTTTATTAATAATATCGTGGCCTTCCTGCTACAAAGCCTGCCCGTCGCGCTGGTGGTGCTTTGGCTGGGGGATGTCGATCAGTGGTTACGGGTGCTCTACTCTATTGCGCTGCCCGCCATCGGCATCACCATTCAGCATATTATTCAAAAGCGTAACGAGCGTTTTACCCAGCGGCTGATGAATAAGCTTCTCGAAGAGAAAGAGACGCTGAACGACCTCAGCATGCTCGATCCTTTAACCGGACTGTATAACCGCCGTGGCTTTCAAAACCGCCTCGAACATATTCAGGCCTCCGGCAGCGGCAGCCATTACGTTTTGCTGCTGGATATCGACTACTTCAAGTCCTACAACGATCACTACGGCCATGCGATGGGCGATCAGGCGCTGATCCGCGTGTCGGCCGCCATCCGCGATGCCGTGCGTTCAAGAGATATCGTCACGCGCTACGGCGGCGAAGAGTTCATGGTGATGCTCACCAACATCGACGGCGAGCGCGCACTGCAGTCAGCCGAAAGGATCCGCCAGCGCGTTTTCGATCTGGAGATTCCCCATATGTTTAATAACCAGGTCGCGACCAACGTCACCGTCAGTATCGGCCTGGCGCCCTTTACCGGAGGCAGCATTGATGACGCTCTGAGCCAGGCGGACAAGGCGCTGTATCAGGCAAAAAATCGCGGACGAAACAGCATTCTGACCAACGAAATGGCCACCGCAGGTTAGCCTTTTCCTCAGAAATAATGTGGTTGCGTACCGGCAGCATATTGTTCATATTTCAGACAATAAAAACATGCCGCTTACGGCAATACTTTGTATCTCTGAGGAATAATAATGGCTAACGTTTTTCCTGCGCTCGTCGTACTTCCCGTACTTCTTCTCACCGCCTGTGCCAACAATAACGCCGGCAGACTGCAGGTCAAAGGCCAGCCGCTGACCAGCGATCCAGCCTATGTTTTGCAGCACCTTATCCCGATGCTGCCTATCACCAGCGGCTGCCGGGACAAACCAGAATCCGTCTCCGTAGCCCTGGTCAGTAAATCGGATGATATCCGCACTAATGCCGCCGGAACGGCGCTGATTTCAGGTTCAGCGAAAGAAGCCTGGAAGTTTGACGCCTGCGGCCGCACAATCCCAATGTACGTGACCTACGCATTCTTCCCTGACGGCAAAACGGCTTACAAATTCGCCTCAAAATAGCCTGCCGATAAGCCGCGCCAGATCGCAAAAGCCGCCTTCAATTTGCGATGGCGGCGAAATCATCTTGCCAGAGGAAGCACGCATAGTTAGGATTGCTAATCATTATCATTTAGATTACTTCTTGACGAGAGTATGGCGCTTCAATCCCTTCAGCTCAGCGACGACAGCGGGTGTTTTGTGCTCCCCTGGTCTCCGGCGGCGCGTCCGCTGGCCGATTCTCTGCGGGAACATTTCGCCACCCACCGGCCTTACTTCAACGACATCATCAAATTAAACGAGCCCGTGCCTGCCTCAGCGATGACGCTAAGCGAGTGGCGAAAACCTGCCGTGCTGACTTCACTGATGGCGGCCTACGGCGACCATATTTATCGTAACCAGCCTCAACTTTCCCGCGAGCACAAGCCGCTGAAGTCCCTGTGGGCGCAGTGGTACATTGGCCTGCTGGTGCCGCCGATGATGATGGCCTTGCTGACCCAACCTAAAGCGCTGAACATTGCTCCCCAACACATCCGCGTTGAGTTCCATGAAACGGGGCGAGCCAAATGCTTCTGGATTAACGTGGAAGAAGACAGCCAGGCAAACGAGCTACCGCTACGCCTGCGCCTGGAGCAGTTCATTACCCACGGCCTGATACCCGTTGTAGCGGCGTTGGAAGCCAGCGAAGACATCAACGCCCGGCTTATCTGGAGCAACACCGGCTACCTGGTGAACTGGTTCTTCGGCGAGCTGAAACCGCTGCTGGATGAGCAGAGCCTGGCAGCGCTGGTGAATGCCTGTTTCTTTGAAAAGCAGCTCTCATGCGGCAGGGAAAACCCGCTTTACCGCACCGTGATCCCACGTGATGGCGTTTTGGTTCGCCGCACCTGCTGCCAGCGCTACAAGCTGCCCGACGTCCAACGCTGCGGCGACTGTACTCTGAAATAGCAAACGGCGGGTTTCCCCGCCGTTCGTTCTCTCTATCTAAGCTATTAAGCCAGCTGTTGGTTTCCTTCCTCGCTCGCTCTTTGCGCCTCTTCTTTCTCCTGCTCCAGCAGCTGCTTCTCGTACACTTTGAAGAACGGGAAGTAGATAATCGACGAGACGCAGGCCAGCAGAATCACCAGAATCGCCGCACGGAAGTCCCAGCCCAGCGCCCAGGCAGCGCCAATTGGCGCAGGTGCCGTCCACGGCACAACGGAAATTACGCGGCCAATCAGATCCAGCTTCATCGCGCCCCAGGCCAGCACGGCGTTAACCATTGGCGCCAGCAGGAACGGAATGAAGAACACCGGGTTCATCACAATCGGTGTCCCGAAGATAACCGGCTCGTTAATGTTAAAGCAGGTTGGCACGATGCTAAGCCGGCCAATAGAACGCAGGTGAGCAGATTTACTGCGCAGATAGCAGACAACCAGGCCCATCGTCGCCCCGGAACCACCGACCACGATAAAGAAGGTCCAGAACGCTTCCATAAAGATATGCGGCAGCGGTGCACCGGCGGCCAGTGCGCCCTGGTTCAGGCCCAGGTTAGTCAGCCAGAACATCTGCAGCATCCCGGAGACAATCGCCGCCCCGTGGATTCCCGCGAACCACAGCAGGTGGGCAATCAGCACCGCCAGCAGAATCGCAGGCAGGGAATCCGCAGCCGACACCAGCGGTTTAAACAGCGCCATAATGGCCTGAGGGATCAGCATATCGAACTGGGACTGGATAAACAGGCTCAGCGGATACAGCGTCAGCACAACCACCAGCACCGGGATCAGCAGGTCAAAAGAGTTTTTGATCATCGGCGGCACCTGGTCCGGCAGCTTAATGCCGATGTTGTGTGCCTTCAGGAAACGCATCATCTCTACGCAGTAAATCGCCACCAGAATCGCGGTGAAGATCCCGGTACCGCCGAGGCTATCCACCGGCAGCGTCCCTTTGGTTTTCGGGGCTGCAACCACCAGGAAAGCCATCAGCGACAGCATCGCGCACATGAAGGGATCCAGCCCGTGCGATTTGACGTAATGTTTGCCCAGGTTGTAGGCAATCGCCGCACAAATGTAGATAGACATAATGCCCATCGTCATATCAAACGGCGTCAGGATTTGCCCCTCGAACTGCTTCGCCAAATCGAGCCAGGCGCGAGCAAAACCCCAGGTTGTGGTGGGCGAAAACGGCGGATAAGCAAAGACCAGCAGGAACGATCCGACAATCATGAACGGCATCGCGGAAATAAAGCCGTCGCGAATGGCCATGACGTGACGCTGTGAGGAAATACGCCCGGCAACAGGGCTGACGTAGTTTTCAACAAAGCGGAAAATTAAATTAAATGCAGCGTGGTTGGAAGACATATTGGCTCTCCTGTCAGGCTATCAACGCGAGTGCGTCGGCGAGAATTCTGTCGCCGCGCATCATTCCGTAATCCATAGAGTTAATGACCGTGACCGGGATCCGTTTGGGAGCGGCCTGAGCCTTAAAATCTTCCAGACGGTATTTGATCTGCGGACCGAGTAAACAGCAATCAAATTCAGGCAAAGCATCCGTGAACTCTTCGATACCCACCGCCTTAATCTCAACCTCAATCTGTTGATCCTGGGCGGCCTGTTTCATCCTGTTCACGACCATACTGGTAGACATACCAGCGGCACAGCATAAAAGGATACGTTTCATAGACGACTCTTATTATTAGGTACAGGGGTGGTTACGGGATTCAGTATTCCTCGCGGAATTTATTACTGCAACCGGTTACTGCAACCGGTTTCATTGATTGTGAAGGAGATCCAGAAATTTCTGACAAGGCGGGTATGAGATAAGTATAAGCGGTTTACAGAAAGCACAAGCTTATGCGAAATTATTTGCCACCTGGATCAGGAGAAAATCATGAGTTTGCAGTCCGTGCGGCAATTCTTCGCCGATCATGCCCCAGATATAGATATCATCGAGCTAAGCCAAAGCACCGCTACCGTCGCGCTTGCCGCTGCGGCCCACAATGTGGCCCCCGGGCAAATAGCCAAAACGCTCTCATTAAAAGTCAAAAACGACATTATTCTGATCGTCGCGAAAGGCGATGCTCGTCTTGATAATAAGAAACTTAAAGAAGCTTTTGGCGCTAAAGCGCGCATGCTCAGCAGCGATGAAGTAGTGAACTGGACCGGGCATCCGGTCGGCGGCGTTTGCCCGTTTGGGCTGGAAAACCCGCTGGCGGTATTCTGCGACATTTCGCTGCGCCAGTACGATGAAGTATTGCCCGCCGCAGGCGCTATCCACAGCGCCGTCCGCATCTCCCCTGAACGTATGGCCGAATTAACTCAGGCTAAATGGGTGGACGTCTGCCTGTAATTGCGGCTTAAGTGACTCAAAGCTTGATCTGACGCGACTAATGAAGCGATGCGCTCATGTTAAATGGATAAACGTTAAGCGCATTTCATTCTCTTTCGTCAGGATAAGCATGCAGCCAGATGTTGTTCCCCAACGGGACGTCACTCGTTTATGTATTCAGTGTGCGCTCTTTTTGCTGCAGCACGGGGCAGAAAGCGCGCTGGTAGAAGAGCTTTCAACCCGCCTCGGCAAAGCGCTGGGCATGGACAGCGTGGAAAGCTCAATCTCCGCTAACGCCATTGTGCTCAGCACCATCAAAGACAACCAATGCCTGACGACCACGCGTAAAAATGTCGATCGCGGGATCAATATGCATGTTGTGACCGAAGTGCAGCACATCGTGATCCTCGCCGAACACAAACTGCTCGATGCAGGGGACGTTCATAAGCGCTTCGAACACATCAAACCGCTGCGCTACCCGCGCTGGATGGTGATGCTGATGGTCGGTCTTTCCTGCGGCTGCTTCTGCAAACTGAATAACGGCGGCTGGGACGGCGCGCTGGTCACCTTTATTGCCAGCTCGCTGGCGATGTATGTACGCCAGCTGCTCACGCATCGCCAGCTTCACCCACAGATAAACTTCTGCATCACCGCGTTTGTCGCCACCAGCGTCTCCGGGCTGCTGATCGCCAAGGGCCCGTTTGCCGCTACCTCCAACATTGCGATGGCCGCAAGCGTACTGCTGCTGGTTCCCGGTTTCCCGCTGATTAACGCCGTAGCCGATATGTTCAAAGGCCACGTCAACACCGGCCTGGCCCGCTGGGCGATGGCCAGCCTGCTCACGCTTGCCACCTGCATCGGCGTGGTGATGGCGATGTCGGTATGGGGGCTGCGAGGATGGGCATAATCGAATTTATTCTGGCTTTGCTTCAGGATATGGCGCTGTCCGCCGTGCCGGCGGCAGGTTTTGCGCTGGTGTTTAACGTACCCCAGCGCGCCCTGCCCTACTGCGCCCTGCTCGGCGGCATCGGCCACGGTTCGCGTATGGCGATGATGAGCGCAGGCCTGAACATCGAATGGAGCACTTTTCTGGCTTCGATTCTGGTCGGCATCATTGGTATTCAGTGGTCACGCTGGTATCTTGCTCATCCAAAAGTTTTCACCGTTGCGGCCGTTATTCCCATGTTCCCAGGGATCTACGCCTACACCGCCATGATCTCGGCGGTAAAATTGACGCACTTCGGCTACAGCGATCCGCTGATGATCCAGCTGGTGACTAATTTTCTGAAGGCTTCGTTTATCGTAGGCGCGCTGTCGATTGGCCTCTCGCTGCCGGGGCTTTGGCTGTATCGCAAAAAACCTCGGGTCTGATGATGAGCGGGCAGAGAAGCCGCCGCAAAATAAAATTTGCTATTTAATAGCGCACTATCTATATTGAGAACCATGAAGAAGACATCGACCGAAACGAACGCCCTGCTGCTGGACAACCAGCTTTGCTTCGCGCTCTACTCCGCCAACCTGGCGGTGAACAAGCTCTACCGCCAGCTGCTCGCGCCGCTGCAGCTTACCTATCCGCAATATCTGGTGATGCTGGTGCTGTGGGAGCAGGACGATGTCACGGTGTCGCAAATTGGCGAGCGTCTGTTTTTAGACTCGGCCACCCTGACTCCGCTGCTGAAACGCCTGGAAAACGCGGGGCTGCTGTTACGTCAGCGTTCACGCGAAGATGAGCGCCAGGTAGCCGTGACGCTGACCCAGGAAGGGAAAGCGCTGCAGGAAAAAGCGCTGGGTATTCCAGATTCCGTCCGCTGTGCTTCGGCCTGCAGCGTGGACAGCATGCTGGCGCTCAAAACACAGCTGGAAACCTTGCGCAGTAATTTAAATACGTAATAATTAACCGTCGATATTGTCGGCGGTTTTTAAAACACCACATAAATCGCACGCTATTTTATAGCGTAAATGCAATGTAAGATGAGGAACCTGCCATGTCTTTAGAAAAAGTCGTTTATACCGCAAAAGCCAAAGCTACCGGTGGCCGTGAAGGCCGCGCAATCTCTTCCGACGGCGTGCTGGACGTCAAGCTGGGCCTGCCAAAAGAGATGGGCGGCGCGGGTGGCGAAGTCACTAACCCTGAGCAGTTGTTCGCCGCAGGCTATTCTGCCTGCTTCCTGGGCGCGATGAAGTTCGTCTCCGGCCGTGACAAAGTCTCCATGCCGTCTGAAGCTTTCATTGAAGGTGAAGTCGGCATCGGGCCACTGCCGACCGGTTTCGGCATCGAAGCTAAGCTGAACATCCACCTGCCTGGTATGGACGCTGCCGAAGCGAAAAAACTGGTCGACGCAGCACACATCGTTTGCCCTTACTCCAACGCGACCCGCGGCAACATCGACGTGACCCTGAACATCATCAACTGATGTGAACTGATGTAACGAGCCGGGGAAACCCGGCTTTTTCACCTGAATCCCCGGTTTAAGACAACTCTCAATCCCCCTGCTTGCGGCCAAAGCGCTATACTCTCGCCTGAAATCTCCTGCACTGCAGGCAAACAAAGCGAGTATCACAAGATGAAAGCAAGGAATAAAACTCTCTGCGCCATGGCTCTGGCAGCGGCCTTTTTCACCGGCGAGGCAACTGCTGCAAGCTGGCAGGATCAGCTTTCCAGCGCCGCAAGCGAGCTGAGCAAAAGCAACGGCACGACCGCCAGCAACGGCGCTCAAAGTGGCGGTCTTTCTCTCTCTTCATTGACCAGCCTGCTTAACGGCAACAGCAAGTCACTTAGCTCAAGCACGATGACCAATGCGGCCGGCGTAATGGAATACTGCGCGAAGAATAAACTGGCTTCCGTCACCAATACCGACAATATCAAAAACCAGCTGATGACTAAGCTGGGGCTGGAAAGCAGCACCAAGCCTGCCGACAAGCAGGACTACAACCAGGGTCTGATGGGCCTGCTGAATACGGCCAACGGTCAGAAGCTGGATCTGAACAGCATCGGCAACTCGCCGCTAGCCGAAAAAGTGAAAACTAAAGCCTGCGACCTGGTACTCAAACAGGGCATGAATTACCTGTCGTAACGGCAGCAAAGAAACGGCCTCTCGAAGAGGCCGTTTTTATTTAGTTTGCCAGCGAGCAGCTGTAGTCCAGCATCTCTTCCGCCGAGCCCTGATTCCCGCCCAGCAGCTGGCGAGGATTGGCTAACAGCACCACATCCCCTTTCGCTGTCACCACGCGCGCCAGGCCAAAGTTCTCCATTTCGTCATCCTGCGCCTTCACATACTCCGCCAGCACGGTAAACGGATTAGCATCTGCAGGGACTTTTATTGCCAGATATTTATGCCCGAGGATCTCCGCGCCAAACGGCTGCCACTGGGTATCCACTTTATCGGCAAGCTGGTTAATGGACTGGTACACCTCAGGACGCAGGCAGGAGAGATGAATATGTAGCTGGTTCTGGGAGCGCCCGTAACGGGAATTGATTGCCAGCACTAAATCGTCATCTCGCACCGCTTTTGTGGTTTCATCCAGCAGGAAATGGCGGTTATCCCACGCGTCCTGGAAATAGTTTGGCGCGCCGTTTTCGAGAATTTTCGGGCTTTCAATGCCGGTAATTTTGTCCGTCGGCATCAGCAGAGTATGCAGCGGGCCCTTCGCATCTTTGAACACCAGGTAGCGCTGCGCCAGGTCGACCTTCAGGCAAGGCGCCGGTGAGTTATTCTGCTGCTGGTTAGGAATGCACTGCTGGCTGATGATATTCCAGAGAGCATCACTGTGGCGATGCAGCAGCCACAGGCGGATTGCGACGGCGGCCAGCAGCAAAATCAGCAGCACAACCACCACGCGCAGGATCTTTTTCATGTCAGGTTTTCCTTGTGAAATCAGGGTGCTTTTCGTTGTTGTAATACGCGAACAATAAGCTGGAAGCAGGCTTCAATTTGCGGCGCAAACGGTTCGGTGCTTCGCATCAGCGCCACGGTGCGGCTGAGCGAAGGCTGCTGCAAATGAATCACTTTCAGCTCGGGGTCCTGCAAAAAGGTGGTGTAAAGCTGCGGCAAAATCGCCACCGCCAGCTGCGAGCGCACCAGCCCGTAAAGCGTTTCAATAAAATCGACCTGATAGCGTGCATTTAGCGTCAGACGCTGGCTTTCGGCCATTGCCGCCACCAGCCGGCTGATATTGCCTTTTGAAAATACGGCGATGTCCCGCTTCACCAGGCTCCGCCACGGCGCATGGCTGGATTCTGCCAGAGGATCGTGACAGTTGACTACCGCCACAAAGGGATCCTCCTGCAGCGGATGGATTTCCAGCGTTTTAGGCACCGAACTGTCCAGCGCGCCCAGGCCAAAGTCCAGCTGACCGCTTTCCAGTTGGGCTATCAGCGCATCGTTGGTGCGATCGTGAAACTCTACGCGCAGGCGAGGAAAAGCTTCGGCGATCAATTGGGGAATATCGGGGAACAGCAGGCTACCTACCGACGGTACCAGGCCTATGCGAAGCGTGCCGTCGCCTCCGTCCTGCACAATACGCTGCATATCGTCAAAGGAGCGCTGCGCAACGTTGAGCACGCGTTCGGCATGAGGCAGCAGCGCCGCGCCTAAGTCCGTTAACGTCACTGCGGCCGCGGTACGATTTACCAGCTTGCCGCCCAGTACGGACTCAATCTGCCGTAGCGCGCTGCTCAGCGCGGGTTGACTGATCGCCAGCCGGCTGGCGGTATCGGTGAAATGACGAAGTTTCGCCAGCGTCACAAAATACTGGATCTGTTTTAACGAGAGTGCGGGAAGGCGCTGCCAGGGTTCAGCCATTGGGGTATCAGGGTTGCCAGGTAAACGTTTGCCACAGGATAAACGTTTCTTATCGGCTGATAAATTAAATCATCTGGGCAAAGCGTATTCCCCTGCCTAGAGTAGCCGCCAGAGCCTCTTTTTTGGAACCCTGCCATGACCTCTGCTGATTTACGACGCCGGGCGGTAAAAGCCGCCCTCGGTGAAGCGCCTTTCGACCTGCTGCTCATTAATGGCAGAGTCGTTGATATGGCAACCGGAGAAACACGTGAAGCCGATGTCGGTATAGTTGGCACGCTTATCGCCAGCGTACATCCTCGCGGCAGCCGCGAAGATGCCGCCCAGACCCACGATCTTGCCGGCAATTACCTCAGCCCAGGGCTGATGGATACCCACGTTCACGTTGAAAGTTCCCACCTGCCGCCCGCCCGCTATGCCGAAATCGTCGTTGCCCAGGGCACCACAACTATTTTTTGGGATCCGCACGAGCTGGCGAACGTGCTCGGCATTGAAGGTGTGCGCTACGCCGTTGACGCCAGCCGCAACCTGCCGCTGCGCGTGATCTGCGCGGCGCCGTCCAGCGTGCCTTCAACGCCGGGGCTGGAGATGTCCGGCGCAGATTTTGCCGGGAAAGAGATGGAAACCCTGCTCTCCTGGCCTGAAGTGGCAGGCGTAGCCGAAGTGATGGATATGCACGGCGTGCTCAACGGCAGCGAGAGAATGCTGGAAATTCTTAACGCTGGCCTGGAGAGCGGCAAGCTGATTGAAGGGCATGCGCGCGGCCTCAGCGGCGCCGGACTGCAGGCCTACCTGGCGGCTGGCGTAACGTCCGACCATGAACTTACCTCCGCGGCAGATGCGCTGGAAAAACTGCGCGCCGGGCTGACTTTGGAAATTCGTGGTTCACACCCGTATCTGCTGCCGGAGATCGTCGCCGCGCTGAACGGCCTGCCGCATCTTTCCTCGCAGGTCACCGTCTGCACCGACGACGTGCCGCCGGACATGCTGCTGGCAAAAGGCGGTATCGTGGCGCTGCTTAACCTGCTGATTGAGCACGGCATGAAGGCCACGGATGCTTTGCGCCTGGCCACGCTTAACGCCTCGCTGCGTCTGCAGCGTCCGGATCTCGGCCTGATTGCCGCAGGGCGCACCGCCGATCTGGTGGTGTTTGATTCACTGGAAAAACTGAGCGCCAAAACCGTTTACGTTGCCGGGAAGCTTGTAGCCGAACAGGGGAAAATGCTGGAGCCCGTCGCGGCGCCGTCTATCGTTCCTCCGCGAGATACCGTTCAGCTGCAGCCGCTAAACCCAAACGATTTTGTACTCAAAGTGCCGGTCAACAATGGCCGCGCACGCCTGCGCCACATCAAGGGCGCTCGCTTCACCCAATGGAGCGAAGTCGAGGTAGAAGTCCGGCACGGTGAAGTCCAGCTGCCAGAAGGTTTCAGCCTGATTTGGGTTCAGCATCGTCACGGCCGCCACGAAGCAAAACCTCAGCTGGCGCTGCTCGAAGGCTGGGGAGAACTTCGCGGGGCCATTGCCACAACCTATTCGCACGACTCGCACAATCTGGTGGTGCTGGGCAGAGATCCGCACGATATGGCGCTGGCCGCCAACGAGCTTATCGCCTGCGGGGGCGGGATGGCGCTGAGCCAAAACGGGCAGATGCTGGCGAAGGTAGAAATGCCGATTGCCGGAATGCTCTCCGATCTTCCCACCGCCGAGCTGGCGCAGCAGTTTGCTCAATTACGCGAATTGAGCAATAAAGTCGCCGACTGGGAGCCGCCGTACCGCGTGTTCAAGGCTATCGAAGGCACCTGCCTCGCCTGTAACGCCGGACCACATTTGACCGATCTGGGCCTGACGGATGGCAGCACTCGCCAGATTGTCGACCCGCTTATTGAATGCCACGAACATCCGGCAGACGCACACACAACACATTAATCCGGAGAGCCAAATAATGGCCGAAAATTCAGTGTCTCAGGCCGCCAGTGAAAGCTGGCTGGAGCGGCGATTCCAGCTCCGCAGCCGCCAAAGCAAAGTGAAAACCGAATGCCTCGCGGGCGTGACCGGCTTTCTCGCTGCAGCTTATCTTTTAGTGGTTATCCCCGGCCTGCTTGCCGTAGGCGGCATGGATAAAGGCGCGGCAACTACCGGGACAATCATCGTCTTCGTCATCGGCACCCTGCTGATGGCGTTTTACGGCAACCTGCCGTTTATTGTCGGGCCAGGTATCGGCGGCTCGGTGCTGGTGGGCGTTACGCTCGCCGGGAGCGAGCATATTGGCTGGCAGATTGGCCTCGGCATTGCCTGCTGGTCAGGCATTCTGTTCTTTGCGCTTACCCGCCTCGGCCTGCGCGAGGTCGTTACGCGCTCGGTGCCGCAGTCGATAAAGCTCGGGCTTACGGCCTCCATCGGGCTGTTCGTCGCGGTGCTGGGCTTCCGCAACGCTGGCCTGGTGCTGGCAAACGCGAAAACCAACGCTCTGGCGCTCGGCGACTTTACCTCTGCTGGCGCGATGGTTGCGCTGTGTGGCCTGTTCCTGGCGATTGCCCTTCAGGCTCGCCGCATACCGGGCGCCATTTTGTGGGCTATCCTGTTTGCCACGCTGGTCGGCATTCCGCTGGGCGTCACCCATCTGCCGCAAAGCTTTATCGCTATGCCGCACTCGCTGGCACCGGTCTTGGGCCACGTTGATATGCTCGGCGCGCTGAACATCGCCTTCCTGCCGTTCCTGTTTGTGTTCTTTGCTTCAGAGTTTTTCTCCACCATGGGCACCACGCTGGCGGTGGGCGGCGAAGCCGGGCTGCTGGACGAACATGGCAACATGCAGCACATCAACCGTCCGTTTATGGTGGATTCCATTGCCGCAGCGCTGGGCCCGTGGGTCGGCATTCCGGCCGCCACCGCGCTGATTGAGTCTTCGGCGGCGGCAGAAGCTGGCGGTAAAACCGGCCTGACCGCGCTGGCGGCGGCGGTGATGTTCCTGCTGATGCTGCTGTTTACGCCGATCGCACTGATGATCCCTAAAGAAGCGACTGCACCCGCGCTGATCCTTATCGGCCTGAACATGTTCAGCGGCCTGCGAAAAGTGGATCTGGGGAACTTTACCGACGGCCTGCCGGTACTGATGATGGTGATGATCACGCTTATCGCCAACAGCTTCGGCACCGGGATCGCCGGCGGTCTGCTGTTCTACATCATCATTAAAGTGATTGCCGGTAAGTGGCGTGAAATTCCGGTGGGGCTGTACCTGCTGGCGATTCCGCTGGTCTATTACTTCGCCACGTTAGTGAAGCACTAGAAACAAAAATGCCCTCGGAAGAGGGCATTTTTCTTCAGGCGGCTGGATTTAGCCGTTGGTCTGGATCTTCTTGATGATATTGGTGGTAGAGCAGCCATCTTCGAAGTTCAGTACCATCACTTCCCCGCCGTTGGCCCAAACTTCTTTGCTGCCGGCAATCTGTTCTGGTTTGTAGTCGCCGCCCTTCACTAAACGATCCGGCAGAACCTCACCAATCAGGCGCTGCGGCGTGTCTTCTTCAAACAGCACAACCCAGTCCACGGCTTCCAGCGCCGCCAGCACGATCATGCGCTGATCCTGCGGGTTGACCGGGCGAGTTTCGCCTTTCAGGCGTTTGGTAGAAGCATCGCTGTTCACCGCCACAATCAAACGGTCACCCAGCTTGCGGGCGTTCGCCAGGTAAGATACGTGGCCCGCATGCAGAATATCGAACACGCCGTTGGTCATCACTACACGCTCACCGCGCTTGCGCGCAGCGGCGACGGCAACTTTCAGCTCGGCTTCGGTCATGACGCCAAAGCCCGTTTCTGCGCGACCACGTACCGCGTTTTCCAGCTCGACCGGAGAAACGGTTGACGTTCCCAGCTTGCCAACGACCACGCCCGCCGCAGCGTTGGCGAAGTAGCAAGCTTCTTCCAGAGAGTTTCCCGCCGCAAGCGTCGCCGCCAGCACGCCGATCACCGTATCACCGGCCCCGGTCACGTCGTAGACTTCCTGCGCCTGGGTTGGCAGATGGAATGGCTCAATGCCCGGCTGCAGCAGCGTCATGCCCTGCTCGGAACGTGTCACCAGCAGCGCCGACAGTTCATAGTCGGCAATCAGCTTCATGCCTCGTTCCACCAGCTCGGCTTCGGTTTTGCATTTGCCGACCACGGCCTCGAACTCGGAAAGGTTCGGGGTCAGCAGCGTGGCACCACGGTAACGCTCAAAGTCCGTACCTTTCGGGTCGATCAGCACCGGCACTTTGGCTTCACGCGCGAGGCGAATCATCTGTTGCACGGTTGCCAACGCGCCTTTGGCGTAGTCGGAAAGCACCAGCGCGCCAATCTGCGGCAGCGCCTGGCTGATACGCTCGTGCAAGGGTTCTGGATCTACGCCCTCAAACCCTTCTTCAAAGTCGAGGCGAATCAGCTGCTGGTTACGGGAAAGCACGCGCAGCTTGGTAATCGTTGGGTGAGTCGGGACGGACACGAAGTCGCACTTCACGTTGACGCCGGCCAGGCTTTGGCTGAGCGCACGAGCCGCATCGTCAATACCGGTCAGGCCGACCAGGCGAGAATTAGCGCCAAGCGAAGCAATGTTCATCGCCACGTTAGCCGCACCGCCAGGGCGTTCTTCAATGGTATCCACCTTCACCACCGGCACCGGGGCTTCCGGCGAGATACGGCTGGTTGGGCCGTACCAGTAGCGATCCAGCATCACATCACCAACCACCATGACGCCTGCACGGCTGTATTCGGGCAGCGTTACTTTCATTCCTGACTCTCCAGCGAGGGATAAAATTTTGCGCGGGATGATAACATAATTACGCCCCGGAGTGCGTTTGCGGCTCGCCAAGCCAGGTTTGCCAGCTGCGGCGCACCTGCTCACGTTCTTCAACGAAAGCGTCCAGCGCAACGTTCCCAGGCAATTCCTGTAACGCCAGATGGTGCAATTCATCGCGCAGCGTGACATAGGCGTGGGTCAGAGCTTTGGCCTCGCTTTCGTCCATAATGTCGTTCTGCGCCATCAGCTCCAGAATGCGGACATTATCAGACCAGCGGGTAAGCTTCGGCGCTTCGCTGGCATAGCGCAGCACCAGATATTGCGTAATAAATTCGATGTCAGTGATACCGCCTTCATCGGCTTTAATATCAAAACGATCGCGGTGTTTATTGCCCAGATGCGCGCGCATTTTTTCACGCATCTCGCGCACTTCAACCTGCAGCGCCTGCCCTTCTCGTGGCGTGCAAAGGATCTCGCGACGAATGGCATCAAACTGGCGGTTAAGCGCCGGGTCACCGTAAACAACGCGGGCCCGGACCAGCGCCTGATGCTCCCAGGTCCAGGCTTCATTTTTCTGATAATCGGCAAAGGATTCTGCCGTAGTCACCAGCATTCCTGCCGCACCGGATGGCCTGAGACGAGCATCGACTTCGTACAGAATACCGGTCGAGGTTCGCGTGCTGAACAGGTGCATAATGCGCTGGGCAAGGCGCAGGTAGAACTGGCGACCATCGATTTCCCGCTCGCCGTCCGTCATGACTTCCATCGGGCAATCGTGCAGGAAGACCAAATCCAGATCGGAACTGTAGCCCAGTTCCCAGCCGCCCAGTTTTCCGTATCCCAGCACGGCAAAGCCACGGCCTTCTCTGTCCTGCAGATGCCGGGGCTGACCGTAGCGCGCCACCATTTGCGTCCAGGCTCGCTGAACCACCGCATCCAGAATAGCCTCGGCAAGCCAGGTCAAATGGTCGCTAACCTTCATGACCGGCAAGGTTCCGGCGATATCGGCTGCCGCCACGCGCAGCATCTGGGCCTGTTTGAACTGGCGTAACGCTTCGAGCTGCTGCTCTTCGTCTTCGTCCGGCACTCGCAGCAGGTACTGACGGAGTTCGTCGCGATAAGCATCCATTGCCGTTGGCTGGTACAGCGTGTTGGGATCGAGCAATTCATCAAGCAGCAGCGGGTAGCTGGCAAGCTGCGCGGCAATCATCGGCGAGGCCGCACAGAGTGTGATCAGGTGCTTGAGCGCGCCGGGGAATTCGCTGAGCAGCTCCAGATAGGTCGTGCGGGTGAGAATGCCAAACAGCAACGGCGTTAAGCGGGAAAACGTCAACGGCGCGTCGGCCCGGGAACAGACTTCGCTCAGCAGGTGCGGCAGCAGCTGATCCAGCACCTGGCGGCCACGTGGGCCAATAGTGCGCTTGTCGATCTCCTGACGGAAATGGCTAACTTGCTTGAGTAATTCGGCCCGTGCCTCAGCAGTTAAATGACTTAGCACCGCCGTATTTTCATCGGCGTCCAGGGCGTCAATCCACAGTTCACGCCATGCCTCAGAGACTTTATCCTCCCCGGCTTCGGGCTCATCGTCGCCAATCAGGTCATTAAAGACCTGGCGCACGTCGTTCATATGCAGCAGCAGCGTCTGCTGAAGCGCATTCCAGTCTGCGGCCTGCATCGCCCAGGCCAGGCGAGCGCGATTAAGATCGTCCCCCGGCAAGGTTTGCGTCTGCTCGTCGTTGATACTTTGCAGCAGGTTTTCCAGCCGACGCAAATAGAGGTAGGCCGCGCGGAGTTTCTGTGCATCCTCTTCCGGGAGCAAATGAAGCTGCTGGATGGCGTCGAGGGTAGGCAGCAGAGAGCGGGACTGCAGCGAAGGCTCTCGCCCGCCGCGGATGAGCTGGAAGACCTGAACGATAAACTCGATTTCACGGATACCGCCCGCGCCGAGCTTAATATTGTCCGTCAGCCCCCGGCGGCGCACTTCGCGGGCAATCATGCCCTTCATGTTACGCAAGGACTGGATCACGCTAAAGTCGATGTAGCGGCGGAACACGAACGGGCGCAGCGTGTTGCGCAGCTCCTGGCTCCACACGTCGTCGTTGTCACCCATAATGCGCGCTTTCACCATCGCGTAGCGCTCCCAGTCGCGCCCCTGCTCCTGGTAATAATCTTCCAGCGCGGCAAAGCTGAGCACCAGCGGGCCGCTGTCGCCAAACGGACGCAGGCGCATATCCACGCGGTAAACAAAACCGTCCTGCGTCGGCTGGTCGAGGACTTTAATCAGGCGCTGCCCCATGCGGGTAAAGAACTGGGCGTTATCGAGCTCGCGCCTCCCGCCCTGGGTTGAACCGTTCTCCGGCCAGGCAAAAATCAGGTCGATATCGGAAGAGAAATTCAGTTCGCCACCGCCGAGCTTGCCCATGCCGAGGATCAGCAGCGGCTGAGGCTCTCCGGCTGCGTTACAGGGCGTGCCCCACTCGCGACAGCAGGCAGCATAGAGCCAGTCGCGGGCGGCCACGATAAGCGTTTCAGCCAGCACGCTGAGCTGTTGCAGCGTGCTTTGGGTATCCACCTGCTCCAGCGCCTGCACCCAGGCAATGCGCACCATAATGCGGCGACGGAAAAAACGCAGCGCTTTCATTAATGCCGCTTCGTCGTGTACATCCTGCAAGTCATGCTGCAGCCAGGCGGCATAATGTTGCCATTCGTCAGCCTTGGGCGCGTCCTGCTGCAACGTTTGCAGCCAGGCGGGATACGCCACTACGCTGTCACCAACAAAATCACTTATCGCCAGCACCGCGCGAGCTTCGTCGCTCAGTGTCAGGGAGTCAATCTCTTGCGGCAGGCGCGGCAAAAACGCCTGCAGGTGCTGCTGTAATAAAGGAGTCAGCGACATCATGGTGGGTATCCGTTGCCAGTCTATTATTTCCCGCTATGCAGCCAGAATGGCGCCTGCGAGATCGCTTCGTTTCGGTAATGCTCTATTTCGATGCGCTGGCGGGTAACGATGGCGTGGCGCAGTCCCTGCCAGTTTTCCAGCCATGGCTGAGTTTGCGCATCGCTGTATACCCCGGCCAGCAGGCGAATAGAATCCGTCTCACGCGCCAGGCGTGGCAGCTGGTCAGCATAGCTGTCTCCCAGCGGGCGCTGGAAGGTCTCTTTCAGCTCGGCCGCGTGGCGGGAAAGGTGAGTATCGGCAAAACGCTTGAAGGAGCCATCCAGCTTAGCGCGCGCTTTTTCATCAACAAACGCCTGCCACTGGCGCTCCACCAGCCAGCGGGTCAACGCCAGTTTGGCGCTGCTTGCCTGCGCGCTGTACACCATTGCCTCGGCTTTTTCATCGTCGGCAAAGCGGGTTTCAAGCGCAATCAGCTGCTCACGCAAGTGAGTGCTCGCTTTTCTTGGAATTATGCCGCCGAAAAGCGCCAGCGCATGACGCACCAGGCCCACGGCATCAATCACCTGCTGTCTGGCCGCTTTCACGCCGCTAAGCCACAGCTCTTCATGGTAGAGCCAGTGAGCGAGCGCCAGCTCCAGGGAACCTTCCAGACCTTGTTCAACGGTGGCTTTAGCTGGTGGGTAGAGCACGGCCAGCGGCTTCACTTCGCGCACCGCATTGCCTTGAGCCAGGTGATAACCGCGCGCCGCTTTGCTCAGGCTGCCCTGACGCAGGCCAGGCTCAGTGACCAGGCTTTCCGCCAGGGCCAGCAGGTCTGACGTTTCACCGGCTAACAGTTCAAGTTCGAGTTCGCAGATCGGCGTCTGGTGCTCCCCGGCTTTCACTTCACCGAGATCCAGCGCCAGCTCAATGCGGCTCGCACCGTGAGTAACCACCCACTTTTCACGCACAAAGTCGGTGCTGAACAGCGGCTTAACCCCGGCCTGCAGCGCCGCCACGTCCAGCCCTTCGGGCCACACTTCCGCCGGCAGCAAAGCGAGATCCAGCTCGGGCTTGCTTAGCTCTACGTTATATTCAGGGCGCTGATGCAGCCCGCCGGTCACGCGTCCGGCGATTTTCATCGTCATTTCATAGCGCCCGGCATCCCCACGAATGCGCAGCCCCATGTCGTGACGACGCAGCTGGTTATCCGCTGTTTCATAATAGATATTGAGCAACTGCCGTGGATCGCTGTGCTCGCCTGGCAGGGCATTCAACTTGTCGCGCAGCGCGTCGAGCGCAGCAGGGTTAACGATGAATTTGAGTTCGATTTCCTGAGCCATGTCTTCTTTACTTTTGTTTACGTCACACCAGGCAACATCCTGGCGAACTAAATAGCGTCGATTAGGTCTGTAATAGTACGACAAAATACCCCTTCGGGTAGCGAATTTGCGGTAGTGCAGGAACGCCTGGTGGTGAAATTGACATCAGGATGATTCTCATTCAGGTTTACGGATTGCACCGTCAGACTGTTGCCACTACTATCGTTCCACACTTTATGAAAATAACGACGAAATAATGCAGAAATTACGCCTGATTTGCCTCACTTTGCTGTCCCTTAGCGTTTCCGTCGTGGCTCATGCCGAAGAAAAACGTTATGTCTCTGATGAATTGAACACCTGGGTCCGCAGTGGCCCGGGCGATAACTACCGCCTGGTTGGCACCGTCAACGCAGGGGAACAAGTCACGCTGCTGCAAAGCAATGAAGAAACGAAATACGGCCAGGTACGCGACAGCAACGGGCGTACTTCCTGGATCCCGCTTGCTCAGCTGAGCACCAATCCAAGCCTGCGTACCCGCGTACCCGATCTGGAAAACCAGGTCAAAACGCTGACCGACAAGCTGAATAACATCGACACAACCTGGAACCAGCGTACCGCTGAAATGCAGCAGAAGGTTGCCCAGAGCGACACCGTGATTAACGGCCTGAAGGACGAGAATCAGCAGCTTAAAAACCAGCTAATCGTCGCCAGGAAAAAGGTGGATGCCGCCAACGTCCAGCTTGACGATAAACAGCGCGCCATCATCATGCAGTGGTTTATGTACGGCGGCGGTGTGGCTGGGTTTGGCCTGCTGATTGGCCTGCTGCTTCCGCACATGATCCCAAGCCGTAAGAAGAAAGACCGCTGGATGAACTAACGGCGACACATTAGCCGTTGCTTCCCCCTCGCATCTACACTTACCATTCGTGGTTCAATAACGGTGCCTGGGGTGTAAAGCGTGAAGATTTATCTGGTCGGTGGTGCAGTTCGTGATGGGTTATTAAAACTACCGGTTAAGGATAAAGACTGGGTTGTGGTTGGGATGACGCCTCAGCAAATGCTGGACGAAGGCTACGAGCAGGTCGGGAAAGACTTTCCTGTGTTCCTGCATCCGCAAACCCACGAAGAGTATGCGCTGGCCCGTACCGAAAGGAAATCAGGCCAGGGCTATACCGGCTTTACCTGCTATTCAGCCCCGGACGTCACGCTTGAACAGGATCTCCTGCGCCGCGACCTGACGATCAACGCCATTGCCCAGGATGAGAACGGCGAGATTATCGATCCGTATAACGGCCTCGCCGACATCGAGCGTCGCCTGCTGCGCCATGTTTCACCGGCTTTCAATGAAGACCCGCTGCGCGTCCTGCGCGTGGCGCGTTTTGCTGCACGCTACGCCCACCTGAATTTCCAGATAGCGCCAGAAACCCTCGCGCTGATGCGTGAAATGACCGACAACGGTGAAATCGCCCATCTCACCGCCGAACGCGTCTGGAAGGAGACGGAAAACGCCCTCACCAGCCGTAATCCGCAGGTCTTTTTTGCCGTGCTGCGCGAATGCGGCGCCCTGAAAGTCCTGTTCCCGGAAATCGACGCGCTATACGGCGTTCCGGCTCCGGCAAAATGGCACCCGGAAATAGACACCGGTATTCATACGCTGATGACCCTGTCTATTGCCGCGCAGCTTAGCCCGGAGGTAGACGTTCGCTTTGCCACGCTGTGTCACGACCTCGGCAAGGGGTTGACGCCAAAAGAAAAATGGCCAAGCCACCACGGCCACGGCCCGGCGGGCGTTAAGCTTGTGGAGCAACTTTGTGCCCGCCTGCGCATCCCGAATGACATTCGTGACCTGGCAAAACTGGTCGCCGAGTTCCACGATCTGATCCACACCTTCCCGATTTTGCAGCCAAAAACGGTGATAAAGCTGTTCGACGCCATCGACGCCTGGCGTAAGCCGCATCGCGTGGAGCAAATCGCCTTAACCAGCGAGGCCGATGCCCGAGGGCGCACCGGTTTTGAGGCCAGTGATTATCCGCAGGGCAGAATGCTGCGCGCGGCCTGGATTGCGGCGCAGAGCGTAACGAACAAAGAAGTGATTGAAGCTGGATTCAGCGGCCCGGCAATCAGGGAAGAGCTGACGAAGCGGAGAATTAAAGCGGTTGCGGTCTGGAAGGAGCAGCACTGCCCCCAGCCGCAAGGCTGAGGGCATCAGAAACTAGGTGAAGATAAAGAACACCACTGCGGCTACCACGAAGCGGTAGATAGCGAACGGAATAAACGAAATTCGCTTAATCAGATGCAGGAAGGTTTTGATGGCGATAAGCGCGACGATAAAGGCGGTAACAAAGCCCACGGCAAACATTGGCAGGTCGCCCATCGTCAGGAAGCCGATACTCTTATAGAGGTCAAGCGCCGTCGCCCCCATCATCATCGGCACCGCCAGCAGGAACGAGAACTCAGAGGCCGCATAGCGGCTAACGCCCATCAGCATCCCGCCGGAAATGGTTGCCCCGGAACGAGAGAAGCCCGGCCAAAGCGCCAGACACTGGAAGCAGCCAATCATAAATGCCTGACGGTAGGTGATGTCGTCCACGCCAACCGCACTCGGCACCTTCGGCTTCAGGCATTCCGCCGCAATAAGCAGCACGCCGCCGACCACCAGGGCATACATCACATTCACCGGGTTAAACAGCGATTTAATGGCATCGTGAAGAACAAGTCCCAGCACCACCGCCGGTATCATGCCGAGCAGAATATGAATCAGTGAAAGACGCCCCGTGCCTACCCCTTCATGCTCGGGAGGACGGCCAAAATGAATGCCAATCAGGCCAAACAGACGACGCCAGAACATCACGACCACGGCGAGAATAGAGCCAAGCTGGATAACCACTTCGAAGGTTTCAGCCGTCTGCCCCTCAAAGCCTAAAAGATGCCCCACAATAATCATGTGCCCGGTAGACGATACCGGTAAAAACTCGGTTAACCCTTCAACAACGCCAAGAATGGCGGCAATTGCCAAGGTTGGTAGATCGCTCATCACTTAACCCTCATCCCCAAAAACAGACACAAAAAAACGGCCTACGCAGGACGTTAGCCGCAAAAGATACGTTGATAAGACCCGCCGGTCACCGTTTGGTTTAACGATCCCGGTAATTATTTGCCTGGTTTCAGATTACTGCCACGCTCGATGATAACCCCAACGTTAGCGGCCTGAGCTACCGCCCCTGGCTTACTCACCTTCAGGCGAATCCACGGCGAGTTAAAGCGGGCCAGCAGCAGTTCCGCTATTTCTTCAGCCACGCGCTCCACCAGGGCAAAGCGTCCGCCGCTGACGTGCTTAATCACGGCTTCGCTCACATCCGCATAGCTGAGGCAATCCTTTACATCATCGCTGCCCGCAGCTTTGCGGTTATCCCAGGCCATTTCGATATCGAACACCAGCTTCTGTTCAATGGTCTGTTCCCAGTCGTAAACACCGATGGTGGTGATTACCGAAAGCTGCTCTATAAATACAATGTCCATCACGCCCTGCCCGGTTTTTAGTCATGCCGGATACCACTTCCGGCGAAATATGCGTATTATCCACAGATGCAAAGAAGACTTCGACACTTTCAACATGGAACAGCGTTATGAGTGCAATCGCGCCTGGTATGATCCTCCTCGCGTATCTTTGCGGCTCGATTTCTAGCGCCATTCTGGTTTGCCGCATTGCCGGTCTCCCCGATCCACGCGAGAGCGGCTCCGGTAACCCAGGAGCAACCAATGTATTACGCATTGGCGGTAAAGGTGCAGCCGCAGCGGTACTGATTTTTGACGTTCTGAAAGGCATGCTGCCCGTTTGGGCGGCGTGGGCGTTGGGTGTGACCCCCTTCTGGCTTGGCCTGATTGCCATCGCCGCCTGCCTCGGCCATATCTGGCCGGTGTTCTTTAAGTTTCGTGGCGGTAAAGGCGTGGCGACGGCATTTGGCGCCATCGCACCCATCGGCTGGGATTTAACCGGCGTGATGGCCGGAACCTGGCTGCTGAGCGTGCTGCTGAGCGGCTACTCTTCTCTCGGTGCGATTATCAGCGCGCTGATCGCCCCGTTTTATGTCTGGTGGTTCAAACCGCAGTTCACCTTCCCGGTCGCCATGCTTTCCTGCCTGATTCTGATGCGTCACCACGACAATATTCAGCGCCTGTGGCGTGGCCAGGAAACAAAGATCTGGGCGCGGTTTAAGAAGAAAAAGAAAAAAACCGAGCAGGAATAACCCGTCTCGCTTGAGACCAGCCAGAAACAACAAAGGAGTGATAAATCACTCCTTTTTTACGCCCGTAACAAGCCTGCTATCCCAGCGGACTTTAGGCGTGGTTTAACAATCGCTCTGCCGTTTACCGGCCAGGGAAAAACATCGCGGCAAGCTCCTGGCCCGGCTCATCTGCCCGCATAAAAGCTTCACCGACAAGGAAGTTATTCACGTTGGCTTCGCGCAGGCGAATCACATGTTCACGCGTGGCAATGCCGGACTCGGTCACCACCATTCGATCCGCCGGAAGCTGAGCTAACAGGCTAATCGTGGTTTCGATCGTTGTTTCGAAGGTGCGCAGATTACGGTTGTTGACGCCAATAAGCGGCGTGGTCAGCCGGAGCGAACGTTCCAGCTCATCGGCATCGTGAACCTCTACCAGCACCGCCATGCCCAGTTCGTGGGCCTGCGCCTCAAGCTCCTGCATCTGGCCGTCTTCAAGCGCGGAGACGATAAGCAGAATGCAATCTGCCCCCATCGCCCTGGCTTCCACAACCTGCCACGGATCGATGATAAAATCTTTGCGTAAAACCGGCAGCTCGCAGGCGGCACGAGCCTGCTGCAGATAAGCCGCGCTGCCCTGGAAGAACTGTTCATCAGTCAGCACCGACAGACAGGCGGCACCGCCCTGTTGATACGATGCCGCTATCTCAGCAGGATTGAAATTCTCACGAATCAACCCTTTCGACGGGCTGGCCTTTTTCACTTCGGCAATCACCCCAGCCAGACCTGCATCACGCTTGTGGCGCAGCGCGGCAACAAAATCACGGTGATTCTGTGCGGCGGCCTGTTCAGCAAGCTGGCTTAGGGAAATTGCTTTTTTAGCGGCGGCAATTTCTTCATGCTTAACGGCGATAATTTTGCTGAGGATATCGGACACAATGTTCTCCAGGTTCAGTCGGGTATCGCGATAGATTGCCGGATTGTGCGCCGAAAGTACCGGGCAAATTCCGCTTTCGTTTGTTGCAGAGTATTACCAGGCAGGATGGGCTGCGGGGACAAAAAAGGAGCGGTTAAACGCTCCTTTTAGTTTGCTTATCAGGCGGCGGGTAACTCTGCCAGCGGCCAACGTGGACGCACGCTAACGCTCAGCTCGCCGGAGGTGCCGGCTTTCAGGCGAATCATCCCGGCATAGGCAATCATTGCGCCATTGTCGGTGCAAAACTCCGGCCGAGCGTAAAACACTTCGCCGCGGCGTTTAGTCATCATCTCGGCCAGTTTTGCGCGCAGGGTACGGTTTGCGCTCACGCCGCCCGCCATCACCAGCCGCTTAAAGCCGGTATGATCGAGCGCGCGTTTACATTTGATTGCCAGCGTGTCCACAACCGCATCTTCGAAAGCGCGGGCGATATCAGCGCGAGTCCGATCGTCAGCGTCGTTATCGCGAATGGTGTTTGCGGCAAAGGTTTTCAGGCCAGAGAAGCTAAAGTCCATCCCCGGACGGTCGGTCATCGGGCGTGGGAAGGTAAAGCGCCCCGCCGTGCCCTGCGCCGCCATTTTGGACAGCAGCGGCCCACCTGGATAGTCGAGCCCCAGCAGCTTGGCGGTTTTATCAAATGCCTCACCGGCCGCATCGTCGATAGACTCGCCCAGCAGTTCATATTTACCAATGCCGGTCACGCTGATGAGCTGGGTATGGCCGCCGGAAACCAGCAGCGCGACAAACGGAAACTCGGGCGGATTGTCTTCCAGCATCGGGGCCAGCAGGTGACCTTCCATATGGTGTACCGGCACGGCTGGCACATCCCAGGCAAACGCCAGCGAGCGGCCAATCGTGGCGCCAACCAGCAGCGCGCCCACCAGACCCGGCCCGGCGGTATAGGCTACGCCGTCGATATCTTTTGCGGTTAATCCGGCTTCTTTCAGCGCGGCCTGGATAAGCGGCACGGTCTTGCGAACGTGATCGCGGGAGGCCAGCTCCGGCACCACGCCGCCGTAGTCAGCGTGCAGTTTCACCTGACTATACAATTGGTTGGCTAATAACCCTTTCTCATCGTCATAAATGGCGATGCCGGTTTCATCACAGGATGTTTCGATTCCCAGTACACGCATGGCTTGTTTTACCTCTTTGGCCCGGCGCGAAGTTTAATCCCGGTGGCTTCCTTTGTAAAACTTTGCTGCCCTATACCCCGCCTGATGGTGTATAATCTGCGGTCCTGGAAGATACCGGCCCTAAAAGCCAGGTTTCTCGTCGTTCGGTGCTTTACAAAGCAGCAAGAGTTGCAGTAAAATTCCGCACCATTTTGAATTAAGCTGGCCTGTATGCCAGCGGCAAACCGAATTATTAAAGGTGAGAGTTACATGCCGGTAATTAAAGTACGTGAAAACGAGCCGTTCGACGTAGCACTGCGTCGCTTCAAGCGTTCATGCGAAAAAGCAGGCGTTCTGGCTGAAGTCCGTCGTCGTGAGTTCTATGAAAAACCAACGACCGAACGTAAGCGCGCTAAAGCTTCTGCTGTGAAACGCCACGCGAAGAAACTGGCTCGCGAAAACGCACGCCGCACTCGTCTGTACTAATCTTCTGAGGATTCACTCCTCAACTTCAGACTGAGTAGTAGTTATAAGGCCGTGCTTCCGAAAGGAATGCGCGGCTTATTCTCGTTTATAAACTGACATATCCCTGAGCTTTTAGGCCCCGGCCTGAGAGATGACGGATATAGCATGGGGCCTATGGCTGGACGAATCCCGCGTGTTTTTATCAATGACCTGATCGCTCGCACCGACATCGTCGACCTGATCGATGCTCGCGTGAAGCTGAAAAAACAGGGCAAGAACTACCACGCATGTTGTCCATTCCATAACGAGAAAACCCCCTCTTTCACCGTGAACGGTGATAAACAGTTTTACCACTGCTTTGGCTGTGGCGCACACGGTAACGCCCTCGACTTCCTGATGAACTACGACAAGCTTGAGTTTGTCGAAAGCGTTGAAGAGCTGGCGACCATGCACAACCTTGAAGTGCCGTACGAGGCTGGCAACGGCCCAAGCCAGATCGAACGACACCAGCGCCAAAGCCTGTACCAACTGATGGACGGTCTGAACGCCTTTTATCAGCAGGCGCTGAAGCAGCCCGCCGCAGAACCGGCGCGCCAGTATCTGGGCAAGCGTGGCCTGAGCGACGAGGTGATTAGCCACTTCGCCATCGGCTATGCGCCACCGGGCTGGGACAATGCGCTTAAACGCTTTGGCGGCAACAGTGAAAATCGCCAGGCTCTGACGGACGCCGGCATGCTGGTCACCAACGACCAAGGCCGCAGCTATGACCGCTTTCGCGAGCGCGTCATGTTCCCGATTCGCGATAAACGCGGCCGGGTCATCGGATTTGGTGGACGCGTGCTGGGCGATGCCCTGCCGAAGTACCTGAACTCCCCGGAAACCGACATTTTTCACAAAGGCCGCCAGCTGTATGGCCTGTATGAAGCCCAGCAGAGCCAGCCGGAACCGGCGCGTCTTCTGGTAGTCGAAGGATATATGGATGTGGTGGCGCTGGCGCAGTACGGCATTTCTTACGCCGTAGCGTCCCTTGGCACCTCCACAACCGCCGATCATATTCAGTTGCTGTTCCGGGTAACGGACACCGTGGTCTGCTGCTATGACGGCGATCGTGCAGGACGAGACGCGGCATGGCGAGCGCTGGAAACTGCGCTACCTTATATGACGGACGGCCGTCAGCTGCGCTTTATGTTCCTGCCCGACGGCGAAGACCCGGATACGCTGGTGCGTCAAGAAGGAAAGGACGCGTTTGAAGCGCGGATGGAGCAGGCTCAGCCGCTCTCCACTTTCCTGTTTAACAGCCTGATGCCTCAGGTTGATTTGAGTACGCCAGACGGAAGAGCGCGGTTAAGCACCCTGGCTCTGCCGCTGATTAGCCAGGTCCCCGGCGAAACGCTGCGTATCTATCTGCGCCAGGAGTTGGGCAACAAGCTCGGTATCCTGGACGACAGCCAGCTTGAAAAGCTGATGCCCAAACAGGCTGAAGGTGCTACACCTCGCCCGGCGCCTCAGCTAAAACGCACAACCATGCGTATACTGATAGGGTTACTGGTACAGAACCCGGAACTGGCCCCGCTGGTCCCGCCACTTAGCGGACTGGATGCCACAAAGCTGCCGGGTTTAACGCTGTTCAGCAGCCTGGTTGACGCCTGTATGGCGCAGCCGGGGCTGACCACCGGGCAGTTGCTGGAGCAATATCGTGGCACAAATGAGGCCACGACCCTTGAAAAACTCTCGGCGTGGGACGATATAGCAGATAGAGACATTGCTGAAAAAACGTTCACCGACTCGCTGGACCATCTTTTCGAGTCGGCGCTAGAGTTAAGGTTTGAAGAATTAATGGCACGTTCCAGAACGACGGGGCTGACCCCGGCGGAGCGTGAAGAAGTTCGCGTGATAACGCAATCGCGCGCCAAAAAATAGATTCGCGGCTTAACTGCCGAACATTGATCGGGTCACCCCCGAACGCCGCACGGACGGGCTGCGGCATAAAAATAAATCAGCCCTCGTACGTTATTGTTGGCGGCAACGCCTACCGACACAACCCTAATACTGAAGTGTGGATACCGTCTTATGGAGCAAAACCCGCAGTCACAGCTCAAGCTTCTTGTCCAACGTGGTAAAGAGCAAGGCTATCTGACCTATGCCGAGGTCAATGACCATCTGCCGGAAGATATCGTCGACTCCGATCAGATCGAAGACATCATCCAAATGATCAACGACATGGGCATTCAGGTGATGGAAGAAGCCCCTGATGCCGATGATCTTTTGCTTGCTGAAAACTCTAACAATACCGATGAAGACGCGGAAGAAGCGGCCGCACAGGTACTGTCCAGCGTGGAGTCCGAGATTGGACGTACCACCGACCCAGTGCGCATGTACATGCGCGAAATGGGCACCGTTGAACTGTTAACCCGTGAGGGTGAGATCGATATCGCGAAGCGTATCGAAGACGGTATCAACCAGGTACAGTGCTCTGTCGCCGAGTATCCGGAAGCGATCACCTATCTGCTGGAGCAGTACGATCGCGTTGAAGCCGAAGAAGCGCGTCTGTCCGACCTCATCACCGGCTTTGTTGACCCGAACGCTGAAGAAGACCTCGCACCAACCGCGACGCACGTCGGTTCCGAACTCTCTCAGGAAGAGAGGGACGACGATGAAGACGAAGACGAAGAGTCTGACGACGACAGCTCCGACGATGACAACAGCATCGACCCGGAACTGGCGCGTGAGAAATTCGGTGAACTGCGTAAACAGTATGAACTGGCTCGCGACACCATCAAAGCGAAGGGCCGCAGCCACCCGGATGCCGCAGCCGAAATCCTGCAGCTGTCTGAAGTGTTCAAACAGTTCCGCCTGGTGCCGAAGCAGTTCGACTACCTGGTTAACAGCATGCGCGTCATGATGGACCGCGTTCGTACTCAAGAACGTATCATCATGAAGCTGTGCGTTGAGCAGTGCAAAATGCCGAAGAAAAACTTCATCACGCTGTTCACCGGCAACGAAACCAGCGAAACCTGGTTCAACGCGGCCATTGCGATGAACAAGCCGTGGTCTGAAAAGCTGCACGACGTTGCCGATGACGTTCACCGCGGCCTGCAGAAGCTGCAGCAGATTGAAGAAGAAACCGGCCTGACCATCGAACAGGTAAAAGACATCAACCGTCGTATGTCCATCGGTGAAGCGAAAGCGCGCCGTGCGAAGAAAGAGATGGTTGAAGCCAACTTACGTCTGGTTATTTCTATCGCCAAGAAATACACCAACCGTGGTCTGCAGTTCCTCGACCTGATTCAGGAAGGCAACATCGGCCTGATGAAAGCCGTTGATAAGTTTGAATACCGCCGTGGCTATAAGTTCTCGACTTATGCGACCTGGTGGATCCGTCAGGCTATCACCCGCTCCATCGCCGACCAGGCGCGTACCATCCGTATTCCGGTGCACATGATTGAGACTATCAACAAGCTCAACCGTATTTCGCGCCAGATGCTGCAGGAGATGGGCCGTGAGCCAACGCCGGAAGAGTTAGCCGAGCGTATGCTGATGCCGGAAGACAAAATCCGTAAAGTGCTGAAAATTGCCAAAGAGCCTATCTCCATGGAAACGCCAATCGGCGACGATGAAGATTCGCATCTGGGCGACTTCATCGAGGATACAACCCTCGAGCTGCCGCTGGATTCTGCCACCTCCGAAAGCCTGCGTTCCGCAACGCACGACGTTCTGGCTGGCCTGACGGCGCGTGAAGCGAAAGTCCTGCGTATGCGCTTCGGTATCGACATGAATACCGACCACACGCTGGAAGAAGTGGGTAAACAGTTCGACGTGACCCGCGAACGTATCCGTCAGATCGAAGCGAAGGCGCTGCGCAAACTGCGCCACCCAAGCCGCTCTGAAGTGCTGCGTAGCTTCCTGGACGATTAATCGGTTCAGAAAACTGAAAAGCTCCCCGCCCGGGAGCTTTTTTTTGCCCTGAATTTGCGGTTTCTCCCCGCTCTCTCTGGGGGCCTCTTTCAATTCCCCCTCTCCCTCTGGGCGCCTCTTTCAATTCCCCCGCTCCCTCTGGGCGCCTCTTTCAATTCCCCCGCTCCCTCTGGGCGCCTCTTTCAATTCCCCCTCTCCCTCTGGGAGAGGGTCGGGGTGAGGGCATACAGCAACACTATGCTTACCGCCCCCGAGCCGCCAGAGATTCATCCAGCTCTTTATAGGCTTCCGTCAGTTTATCCAACGTCACGCGGCTTAAGCCGCTCGGGTTAGGCAAAATCCACACCTCGGTATCACCGATGGTAATCTCCTGCTTGCCCCATTTCGCACCACGCTGGCTGAAAGCCTGCTCAAAGGCCTGCTTGCCCAGAATAGCCAGCGTTCTCGGCTGGTAGTCCTGCATCTTTGTAATCAGCTCTCGGCCACCGGCACGCAGCTCCTGCAACGCCACTTCGCTTGCCTGAACCGTAGGCCGCTCAACCAGCTTCGTCACGCCACAGCCGTAGGACAGCAGCAGCTGCGCCTCCTCAGGCTTGAGCTGTCGGTCGGTAAAACCCGCCAGGTGAAGAACCTTCCAGAAACGATTAGCAGGATGAGCAAAAGGTAACCCGAGATGAGCGGATGATTTTCCCGGATTTATGCCGCAGAACACGACCCGGAGGTTCGGCTGAAGGATATCGCTGACCATTGCATTTCCCATCTGAATGAATCGAGTGGAAAGTATAAGGGATTGATTAGCAATTGTTTATAAAATCAGCACATGCTATTTAAGCGCTGGATTGCCATCGACAGTTACATTATAATCCAGCGCCAAGGCCCCTTAGCTCAGTGGTTAGAGCAGGCGACTCATAATCGCTTGGTCGCTGGTTCAAGTCCAGCAGGGGCCACCAGATAAAACAAGGAGTTAGATGAAAAATCATCTGACTCCTTTTTCGTTTTATACGAATCGGGTCAGGTAATGGGTCAGGTAAGGAATTGCTTCCCTACCCTGTTCATCTCGCTGCCAGCATCCTTGGATAGTGCTTCGCCACGATATCATTCATCTTTTCTGTCAGATCGTAGCGCTTAAAAGTGATGTGCGCGGTTCCTTTCTGAAAGTAACGGATACTGAAGAAATCATCTTCGTAAACATCCTTCGAAAGGTTGTCCCGAATATGTTCCATCAACCGAGTAGTAACATCACCATGGTTGTCGGGTATCGGTTTACCATCAAGCAGAAATAACATTCGTTCCAGGTCCGCTAGTTGATCCCTACGCCAACCCCAGTTCAGACTAAATCCCCAGCGGTTATACGTCACCAGATTGTTAACGATGATCTTTTTACCAAAGCTGCTGGGACTATTGGTTTTGTAATCCCACGACAGCCCTTTAAATACATTGATAATGCCACGCTCAAATACATCCATTTTGTTCAGATGTAACAGCTCAAAAGTACTGAGGATATTCTCCTCGCTGATGGCAGGTAGCGCCCCCTCCTCAAGGTTCTTATGCCACTGGTCGCGAGCCTGCGCATCCATCAAAGCCATCATGCCGGATCGCAGCATCAGGTCTCGCCAGATACTGCGATCTATTGTACGGGTGACGGCAGGCATCGCTTTATCAGCCTTCTCAGTCAGCCAGCTATCGTAACGATGCCCGGATTTCATCGCCCAGTCTTGCGCTGTACCCCCGCCAATTTCTGAGGTTTGCCGTGAAATGGCATCAAGCTGCTCAATGAGTTGTTCAATCTGTTTAAGTGCTGCATTACGGCCTGTCACTATGCGTTCAATACTGGTCGAGCAAATCAGCACGCTATGATCGGTTAATACTTCAGCTTCAGTTTGCATGATATTTGGTCCGTAAAAAGCAAATGCGCCCGCCAGGTAATGGAAGGCGCATTATGCAATATGTAAACAAGGGGGAAAGATCAGCAATGTAAATCAGGAAGGTTCTACGCAATATTCAGCGTACTGCATTGTTACGGTTTTGCCGCAACAAGCCAGTTGCCTGCCGTGCTCGCAGAATATCTACAGCCCGAAGATACGGGGATTGTTCCTGCCAGCTAAATCCTTTGCGATCTATTCGAACCAGCTCGTATTTTTCCACCAGAAAGTTAACGGCATCGGCCAGCGTGATACCTGCATCGATATGTTCCTGTATAACGGATTCATCACTGAACGGCGTGTCGTTCAGGGTCAGGCCGTAGTGTTGTTCCAGCAGGCGTGTCAGTAGAATTTGCCAGATAGCCACGGGTGTCAGGCAGGGTTTTACCGCCCGCGAAGTTGCTGCAGATTGAGGTTTCATGTTTGCTCTCGTGAAAGTAATTAGCGCTTAGTGGGGTAAATGGCGATGTATACGTAGCCGCAACTGCCGAGGGTGTCGGCTTCGCAGGTAAAACCGGTGTGGTACAGGGTGACGCAATGAACGTGTAGGGGATTCAGTTCACCGGTGGTCAGCATCGATTCCATCTGGCTGATAAAATGCGGAAATGTGGCATCCAACCTCAGGCATTCGTCGTCACTGAACTTACCGGTGATACTGGCCCGGTCAGCCAGATAGTGCAGCCGGTTCCCCTCCTGCACCAGACGGGCTCCCAGGCGTGGCGTGATATCCCGCTGCAGGCCCCATGTGATGTTGCTCATTGATAACCTTCTTTATTGTCAGTTCAGGGTGATACTCATCAGGCAGGCATACGGTCCGTTGCGGTCCTGGCGGCGTTCGGCGTATACCGCCAGGACTCCTGTGATATCCGGAACTTCCCTGCCGCTGTAATGGCAGACGCTACCGTGCCACTGATATTTTCCGGTGCAGTAGCGAAAGATTCGGGACTCAGGATGCTGGCGGTATATCGTCATTGCCCGGCGCTTACTGATAATTTTCATGTAATTCCTCACAGCAGACCGTGTTCTGCGAACGAATAGATTTGCCGACCGCCGACAATCAGATGGTCAGGGACGCGGATATCCACCAGTTGAAGTGTCTGTACCAGCCGCTGCGTGAGAGCTTTGTCAGCCTGGCTGGGCGTCGTCTCGCCGGAGGGATGGTTATGCGCCAGTATCACCGCTGCGGCATTGAAATACAGGGCGCGCTTAACCACTTCCCGGGGATGGACCTCGATGCGGTTAATCGTGCCGCTAAAGAGCGTCTCATGGGCAATAAGCTGGTTCTGGTTATCCAGATACATCACCCGGAACTCTTCCCGCTCAAGCTCGGCCATATGCAGTCGCAGCCATTCACGGACAGCATGTGTGGAGGTGAAGGCCACCCCGGGCTCATGCAGGTGCCGGTCCAGAGCCCTGAGAGCACGCTGGATGAGACGCCGGTCCTGTGGCGCTATCTCGCCGGGTAAAAAGGAAAGCTGTTTCATTCGTTGTTTCTCCGGTCAGTCGATGATGCGCAGAATGGCGTGAGCTTCAGGATGCTGCAGGGCATAGCCCCGCAGGCGGTAATAGTGCTCCGTCATGGCATCGCATTCGGTGCGACAGGCGTGATGGCTGTATTCAATCAGGCTGACAGCGATACCTGCGGCTTCCACGCTCATTTCCGCATCATTGCCGTTCATGCTGTTAAACAGGTGCCATTTATCGTCACTGTCAACATCAGGGGCCATAAACGCGCCACCATTGCTGAGCGTGTAAAAGGACCAGATACCACCGTTGTACTCATCACAGAAGCGGTCCATCCAGGCGAAAATGCGGGGTTCCAGCGTTATCCATTGTGGGATAGAGCCAAAGTGCTGCGGCCAGAAATCGAGACGTTGTTCGTTGGGAACCTGCGTTACTGTGAGTTTGAAATCGGATTCGTTAGCGGGTACAAGGTCGTACTGTGTCGCTGTTGTCATGTAAATGTCTCCGTCAATAAAAGGTGCCAGCGGCGATGGCTGGCGTGTGGGGTAATAAAGGATGGTCCGGGAGATGGATGTCGGGAATGGGGTTTGTCAGTCGGTGAGTAATGACCTGCGGATGCCATAGCGCCGGATATATGGGGTAAGTCCTGCACCGGCATCGGGCTCAAAGTTCCATGCGCGCCAGACCATGCCGCCATCATCGTCGCGCACAACCAGACGAAAATGCGTGTGATGGTCATCTTCGATGGTGACATTGTGATACCGACTGATAATGGCTTCGGCCTGCTGCCGGGTGAAAGAACCGGGCGGTAGTAACGGGGATTCAGGCATGATGATGACCTCAAAAAGCAAAAAGCCCTGTTGCACACGTGCAACAGGGCTGGTCGAATGACTTATGTGAAAAGCCGTCAGGGTTGATCGAGGCAATCCTGCCAGGTGATATCTTTCAGCGCGTCGTGAAGACCACGGGCACTGAACGGTTTCGATTCCCCTGACTGTAAAGCGGTGAAGGCCAGTTTGTCTTTTGCTCCTGTGTGCTTCAGCGCTTCAAAAGCCACCTGAGCCGGAACGGCCTCGCCAGGAAGCAAAGTTTCATTCTCAAGCGAGTATTTTTCATTGTTTATCAGAAGATACACCTCGTTCATTCCTTCATCAGAGGTGGCGCGGTAATCCTCCTTCGGAAGCTGCCAGGCAACAACCATCTTTTTGTTACTGCAACTGATAGTCAGCTTCTCTCCGGCCTGATTGTCGCTGCTGAGCGCAAACTCCATACCACCCGTATTGCCGTACCATTCGCCCCACTGTTGTTCGGTCACTGTTGCATGAGTGAAGGCCGGGGCCAGCAGAGACAGCAGGGCTGGCAAACAGGGTATAATTTTCATACTGTTATCCTTTTCAATTCATTAGCGCTAATTCAGTTTTTCTTTATACGCTTCTATCTGTGCCTTTAGTTGTGCCAGCGCAGCCGGTGCTATATCGGCGTCAACACGGATAAAATCTTCCTGAATCACGCTGAACTTCACCGGGAGCTTAAATTTGCTTGCGCCTGGCCCGCTCAGAATGGCCGTTCCCGTTTGCCCTGTATCACTGACCTGCTGCGCATTTTCAATCATCTGGCATGACACATTTTCATGAATGGAATCCCATACTTTTTCGCCAATGGCCCGGCAGGCGGCTGAGTGATATTGAGTAAGGTTCAGATGTGCCTTTTTCGCTTTGTCGAACCCGCTCTCTTTCTGTGGGTGGGCTTTGTAATAATCGAGCTTTTTCTGCAACTGCTCTTCCCTTCGTTTCTGCGCCTGCTGCTGATTGAGCTTATCAATCTCATCCGTATCCGGACGTGCGGTAATGACACCGTCACTGAGGGTCATGCGGACCGGGTAGATATTGCCGTTACTCAGGTTTGCAACCGCCAGATAACGGCCTTCAGATAAGGTTCTTGTGATATCGACTGAAACACAGGACTCCCGCGAATTGAGGTTCTCAAGCATATCGTTTACCGCCAGACAGCCTGATGCTTTGACCGTACTCTCCGGTGAGGCAGCAAAGCTGGAGCCAGCAACCATTGCCAGCAGAGGTAATAGTTTAATCAGTTTCATTTTTTTCCTTACTGAAATCAGATAAATAGGTTTTGTGAATACATAAATGCCCCGGATAATATCCACCGGCACATCAGTGGGCAGCATCAGGGCAGGGAGTCGGCTGGATACCCCGGTTTTTGACGATACTGGCGATAACAGCATCGGGCTCCTCTTTACTGCCCGGTGGATAAAAAGCTGCGCTATTCCGGCCGGTTATCAGCCGGAACAAACGCAAGCAGTGACTGCTGAATAAATCGAAAATGGGGTAAGGCCTGAATGAACACCGGGTCTTCAGCCAGGCGACATAAACTATCGTTACGCCGGAAAGACTCCTGCAGGGGCTGAACCAGATGAATTTCATCCAGCGTGAACACGGCAATATGTCCGTTATGCTCGGCAATTAGATACCACGTCTGCTGGTGGATGAGTAAACGGCATGGCGCCATTCGCTCGCAACGCTGACCGTCAGCAAGCAGCGTGACTTTTCTGCGGTCAGTAATCGCCTGAACCAGTCGCCAGAATGACAACTGCTCTGATGGCGAAGAGGCCGGATTAGCTGGTGGTATAACGCAGGGCGCTTCATCACACATCAACAACGCATTCACCAGTCGGCGGTCAAGACCTGGAAAAAGCCCGGCCAGCCCGCTGCGGTGGGCAAAGATAAGCACATCAGGCACCATCTGCATCTCACTGCCAGCGGTGCGCAGGCGGCAGTAGCCGGACTGATACTCCAGGTCCAGATACATCAGTCGCTCACGAAAATCACGCCGCAGCGTGCGAACCGATACGCCAAACTCTGCCGCCAGCTTACGCACGCTCAGCGTTTCCCCGGCAACCAGGCGGCTGATTATCAGCGACAGCCTGACCGCCAGTCGGTCATGGCGACGTTCTGCCTGTGTCATGAGAGGTTCTCCGGGAAATTTAACTGACTGAAAATGATGTGATTACTTTAAAGAGGGGCGTGGTCAGGGTATGGACACCGCAGTAACTATTTTTCATTTCTGCAAATGTCAGTTGTGCCGGGGGTTACAGACTATCCCGGGGGAGTGAGGGCAGCGATTACGTCGCAATGCGGACAGGTGATGTCCGATATTAACAACATGGTAACATCAAGCGGCTACTGCAGCTGCGTGAGCAGCGTTTCCGCCATCACCCACAGTGCCCGGTTAAGCTTCACGTCCCCGTCAATGCCACGCACAGCACGGGTATGCGACCGTCCGCCTTTGGCATTACGGCCACTGAGCCCACCTTTAATCAGGTTTTCCTGAATCCGCTGATAGGTAGTCCACAGGTCGTTGCTTTCGTCCTGCCAGCGGCGCGGGGAGAGTATCTGCGATTCAGTAACAGGCTGGTGGTCCTCACCAAAACGATACGTAAGCGCGGCTTTTGCCAGTGCCTGCTGCGC
Source organism: Cedecea sp. P7760 (assembly GCF_013386425.1). Taxonomy (NCBI): domain Bacteria; kingdom Pseudomonadati; phylum Pseudomonadota; class Gammaproteobacteria; order Enterobacterales; family Enterobacteriaceae; genus Cedecea; species Cedecea sp. P7760. The sequence goes on from NZ_JACARU010000061.1 coordinate 58,055, forward strand.
AGGTGGCGGTAACAGCAACGACTGCATGGCATCCCGCTTTTCTTCCACACGGTCAAAAATCCCCAGCACCTCATAGGCCCCCTCAATAACCTGACTCACCACGTCCCCCTTGTGTGGCACCCTTACCTCGCCAAACGATTCGCCACACACAAGACCGTTCTGACACACAGCCCTGAACAGGCCCGGTAACATCTGGTATGAGCTCGTGCCGTCATGCGAGTTGAGCAGGATAATTTCCGGCACCTGCTTACCGGTAATCTGTCCTTCCCGGCGCAGGCGCAGCATATGCTTCGTATGTTCACGACGGCCGGGGTCACGTACACGGGTCTGACAGGCAAAGAACGGCTGAAAGCCCTCCCGCTGCAGACTGTCCAGCAGAGAGATGGTGGGAATATATGTATAACGTTCACTACGGGATTCGTGTTTGTCCTCACTGAATACGCTGGGTACCACGCGAAACAGTTCTTCACGGGTTAACGGACGGTCACGACGAATAAGATTTGCTGCGCCAAAGCGCGAAGCCAGACGGGTCATAAGCAGACTCCTCATAACGGGAAAACAAATAAAAGAAAGCCCCGTCGCACAGGCGACAGGGCTCGTGAAAGAACAGGCAGGCGTTAAACGTTCAGAAGAAGAAATTCCAGACGGCCCGGGCAACGGACACCACGGTGTCACGGACGGCCTGTATTACGGCCCGTACCGGAGCCGGTATCAGTGGGAAAGCACTTACCGTGTCCAGTACCGCGCCGACCGTTTCACCAAAATCGTCACGTGCTTTTTCCTGGACTGTCGTTGTGCGAAAGGGAGATTGCAGTTGCGCCACCACCGGGCTACTGGCCTCACGTGGCAGACACTTTATCATCCGCTCGGCCATCACCCGTAACCCCCACTGCAGACGGACCGACACCGCACACACCGGATGTACAGGTTGAAACAGCTCGTGCAGCAGGCAGATTTTGCGGCTGATATTCTGCTTCTGCTCCGTAGACAATTGACCATTACCGCTGGTGGGTTCGGCCTTATCCGACTGGCTGATAACAAACAGCACCTTATGCCGGTAAGTCTCACCCATCACCTGATGATAAAAATGTTCATCCACCGCCAGCGCCCGGTCATCGGCCTTTATCAGCCACAGCACCAGATCCAGTCGGGGAAGCTGTTCACGGTACAGCGCAGCATACTCGGTATCGCGGGCACTGCTTTCTCCTACACCTGGAAGGTCAACGATCGTCATATAACGCTCGCCGACCTGCAAACGAAAGCGTAGTGGTTCTCGGGTACAGGCAGTAACATCACTGACTGGTGAGACTTCTCCGGCAAATAAGGCATTACACAGACTGCTCTTACCTGCTCCAGTTTTCCCCATAATGCCGATCACAGGTTCATATTCAGTAAGCGAGTGTATATGTTTTAGGATCGTATCAGACAGTCGTGTAGGCAGCGCGGCCATCGCCTTGTTGATGGTATTGATACCCTCTTGTTTACTCATGATTTTTCCAGAGAGAAAATAAAATAACAACGGCGAACCGACAAGTTCGCCGTATGGATGGTTGTGTTCAGAGAAATGATATATGTCTGAAAATATTTGGATTATCTGGTGCCACTTAGATAGTGAAAACTGGGCTACAGGCATGTCGGGAATAACCTACATCTCTCGGTTTAAGGATCGATGAAGTCGTTGATTAGTGTTAATATTACCGCCAATTTTTCAGCGTTCTGATTCTTTCTGTGAATCAACGTATTGTGCTTCCCTGATAGCCGAACGCTTGAACCTACAATGCTCAGAATTGATAAGAAAAAAGGAATATATGTCCAGGCTGACTGATTTAATAGCGCAAGCGAAGGCCAAAGATCCGCAACTGGCCGCTGATCTTGATCGAGAAATCAAGATCCTATCGTCACGTCTCCCCTTTGGGCTTAATTTTGAACGACACAGCCCTGAAGTTGTTGAGTTGCCATTGCGGCCTATTCGCAAGGGAGACAAGGTTCGCGTGCTGCCAGAGCGTGGGTCAACGAAGAAAGGTGATCAACGGCTGTGGCAAGTTAAAGTCATTCATAAGTCGAAGAAAGTCGCTGATCTCGAATTGCTGGGCGCGGCTGATATCGAAACTCAGACTGTAGCGCTTGACGACCTTGTAGTTATAGCTGAATTTCGTGACACGATCTGGCCGGGTCTGGTTAGTACAGGAAAAGTGCAACGCGGCGGAGACAAACCTTTCCACTCAGTTATCAATGGCGAGAACTACCATGTGTTAAAGGCATTAACCTACACACACAGGGGCAAAGTGGATGCCATCTATATCGACCCGCCGTATAATACAGGGGCAAAAGACTGGAAGTACAATAATGACTACGTCGAAGGTGACGACATCTATCGACATAGCAAATGGTTGGCGATGATGGAACGTCGCTTGCTGGTAGCTAAAGAATTGTTAAATCCAGCGGATTCTGTGTTGATCGTCACTATTGATGAAAAGGAATATCTGCGGCTGGGAATGTTGCTGGAACAAATATTTCCGGAAGCTAACGTGCAGATGGTTTCATCAGTTATAAATCCAAAGGGAGCTTCTCGTGGAAACGGATTTCGACGTACTGATGAATATCTCTATTTTGTGATGTTTGGAGCTTCATCACCTGCACGCCTTCAGCTTGGTGCTGATTGGGCTAGTTCTGCTTCAAGTACAGTAGAGGATAATGAAGAAGGGAAAGCACCATCGACACCAGAATGGACCTCAATGATGCGACGTGGTTCACACGCTTCCCGCACGGAGCGGCCTGGGCTTTTTTTCCCAATATATGCTACTCCCGATGGAAAACGAATTGTTGAGATTGGCGAGAGCATTCCGTTAGGAGCAGAACTCCCACAAGACAGACCCGGACTGACGACTATTTGGCCTCTACGTTCAGATGGTTCAGAAGGTGTATGGCAAGTTGGGCCTGCAGAATTACGAAATCGCATTGAGCAAGGTAGGGTTAGACTAGGACGAGCCACTTCCTATGGTTTTGTCGTGAATTATCTTCCTGACGGTGCGTATGCAGCCGTATTGTCTGACCTTTTCGAAATACATGGTCGTGCTGAGGATGGCTCACTAATAGCAACAGGTCGCCGCGATACTCGACGAGTTGCCCCCTCACAGTGGAAAATTGCATCTCATAATGCCTCAGAGTATGGCACAGCCCTTCTTCGGTCCTTGTTACCGTCGAGGACTTTTCCATTCCCTAAATCGCTTTATGCTGTTGAGGACGCTCTTCGCTTTTTTGTTGCTAACAAGCCCAAAGCAATCATTCTCGATTTCTTTAGTGGCTCAGGTACAACAGCCCACGCAGTCATGCGCCTAAACAAGCAGGATGGTGGCTATCGTCAGTGCATCTCTGTCACTAATAACGAAGTCGCTGCCGACGAACAGAAAAAATTGCGACAACAGGGCTTTCGCCCCGGAGATCCTGACTGGGAAAATTGGGGCATTTGTGACTACATAACCAAACCACGTGTACAGGCCGCCATCACAGGGAAAACGCCGAAAGGACAACCTATTAAGGGTAATTATAAATTTATCGATGAGTTCCCCATGTCTGAAGGCTTCGAGGAAAACGCCGAATTTTTCACCCTAACCTACGAAGCTGAGAAATCGGTTAGCCACAATTTGGCCTTTGTTCACATTGCGCCGTTACTGTGGCTACGCGCTGGCGCATGCGGCAAACGTATTGACAAACTGCCTGCTGAAGGATGGGCGGTGACTGATGCTTATGGCCTGCTGTCGGCTATGGATCAGGCCACACCCTTCATTGAAGCCATTAGCCATGCTAATGACGTGCGCGTGGCCTTCATCGTCACCGACGATGATCGTCACTTCCAAGCTGTCACCAGACGTTTACCAAAAAGCGTTGAGCCTGTGCGTCTGTACGAATCGTACCTGACAAATTTCAGCTTCATCAGTGGGGAATAAACAGAATGAAGTTCACTCTCAAGGACTACCAGCGCGATGCTGTGCGTGATTCGCTGGTAAATCTCAGAAAGGCTCGCCGTTACTGGCATAACGAGAATGAAAAGAGCGCCTTCTCTTTAACGGCTGTGACCGGTGCGGGTAAGACTGTCATGGCTGCCGCTGCGTTTGAAGCATTATTTCATGGCGACGACGAATTTAATTTCGATGCCGATCCCGGTGCGGTCGTGATCTGGTTCAGTGACGATCCTGCACTGAACGAACAAACCCGTTTTCGTCTGATGGAGGCCAGTGACCGTATCAACTATAACGATATGGTAGTCGTTGAACACCCTTTCAGTCGGCGCAAGTTTCAGGCCGGGAAAATCTATTTCCTTAACACGCAGAAGTTTGGCAAGAATAGCCTATTGGTGCGCGGGTTCGATGATAAAGGCGGGCTTTTCGAAGCAGCACCTGATGCGCAGGCTTATACGTTGTGGGATACCATCCAGAACACCATCGAAGATCCGGATCTGACACTTTACTTGGTGCTGGATGAAGCGCACAGGGGGATGGGTTCATCAACGACTTCCAGCGAAGCAGCTAAAAGTACCATTGTGCAACGGCTCATCAATGGTTCGGCTGGGGTAAAGGGTATACCAGTAGTATGGGGGATCTCCGCAACAGTTGAACGTTTCGACAAAGCCATCGTGAATGCTGGTCATCATGTCAAACTGCCGAATGTAGTGGTTGACCCCGCTAAAGTGCAGGAATCGGGACTTATCAAGGACGATATCATTCTGGGTGTGCCGGATGAAGCTGGTGACTTCGATACAGTGTGGGTACGCCGTGCTGCCGACAAACTCAGGGAAGCGACCGATGCCTGGACAGAGTACGCAAGGCAGCAGGAAACCGTGAGCGAAGTAGTGCCTCTGATGGTATTCCAGGTACCCAATATGCCAGATCCGAACGAGGTCGGACGCTGGCTGGATACGTTATTCTCCCGTTATCCTGAATTGCCCACTGATAGTGTTGCTCATGTTTTCGGTGAACACACCACACAACGTTTCGGCCAACATCAGGTACCTTATATTGAACCGCAGCGGGTGCAGGAATCAGCCTGGCTACGTGTACTGATTGCTAAGGATGCCATCAGCACTGGTTGGGATTGCCCGCGTGCCGAAGTGATGGTTTCATTCCGCGCGGCCAGCGACAGGACACATATTACACAATTGCTGGGGCGTATGGTGCGAACTCCACTGGCAAGACGTATTCCGGGTAATGAGCGCTTAAACTCAGTAGAATGCCTGTTGCCTAAGTTTAATACCAATACCGTGAGAGATGTCGTCAATACCTTGTTTAAGGGCGATGATACCTCTCCTCCAAGCGGACGCGTCCTAGTTAACCCTGTGGAGATGAAACCTAACCCGGCGGCTTCAGCTGCCGTATGGGAAGTATTTGAAGCGCTACCTTCGCAAACCCGACCACAGAAAGGAGCCAGACCCGCCCGACGTCTGACCGCGCTGGCACAGGAACTGGTTGATGACGGAATTCTTGATGGGGCAGTCAAAAAAGCCCATGCTGCTTTGCACGCTGTCCTGGACAAGTTCCAGACAGAAAATGCTGAAAAAATCCAAAACAAGCGCAATGCAGTGCTCGTTGTGGATGGAAAAGCGGTAGTTGCCAGCCTGAAGAACAAAGCAATGACCTTCAACGAATTCTGGGAGGAGGCGGACGTAGCGGTGATTGATGACGCCTACCGGCGTGCAGCACGAATCTTCAGCCCGGATGTTTCACGTACCTATGTCGAATATGTTGCCGATAAGGTCGTGGATCGAGAAGAAGATGCAGAGGAGTACCTGGAAACAATCATGGAAGCTCGTGTGACCCTTGCTAGCCTGGGGCTGGTGATGGAGGTGCAGGATTACTTCGATGCCGAGGCAGATAAACTGGCAAAGGCGTGGCTGGCCGATTACACATCGAAGATCAAGTCGTTGAAAGATGAGCGTAAAGAGGCTTACCGTCAAATCGTCGAAATGAGTACCGAACCGCAGGATCTGGATCTGGTCAGGCCAGAGAACAAATTTGAAATGACAAGGGCGCGTGAAGGTGAGAAGGAAACTGACCTTCCAGTATGGAAACACCATTTGTTGTGTGACGAAAGCGGGAACTATCCGGCTCAGTTGAACCACTGGGAAACCAAGGTCTTTGAGATCGAAACCAAACGTGAAGGATTTGCTTTCTGGTATCGTAATCCACAGTTCACAGGTCAGTCGTCACTGGGAATCGCCTATGTTGAAGCCGAACAGTACAAGATTGTTCGTCCCGATTTCCTATTCTTTGCCGAACAGGATGACAAAATGGTTGTGGACTTGGTAGATCCACATGGCCTACATCTGGCTGATGCTTTGCCCAAACTGAAAGGACTGGCGCTATATGCCGAACATCATCCTGGTGCTTACAGACGAATCGAATCCGTCGCCGAAGTAAAGGGTAAGTTACGGGTGTTAGATTTGAAACGGCATGATGTACGAAATGCTATAGCTGTAGCTGAAAATGCGGAAACGTTATTCAGTAGTGGACTTGCCAATGACTATTAGCACCCTAAGATAAATTGAATATAAAATGGCCTTTTATAAATTGAAAGGCCATAGTTATAAAGAATATTTTTATTTACTGATAAGCGGTTCCACTAGTTAACTTAAATAAGTAGGTAATGGCTATGAATTTAGGATTTTTTTTTGGTGCTGGAGCGGAAATTGGGTATGGTTTACCAAGTGGAGGCAAATTTGCCATTGATCTTTTTAGACAAGATCCAAGTCAGTATAAGACTGAGCTCCGCCAACAACTGCGATTAGTGGATTCACGCTCACCTTACGCCAATGATTGGCTACCTCAGGGGTATGCTGATAAAAGCATTTATGCTTTTGGACGTAACGAGTTCTCCAGTATTATTGAATCATCTATCGAATATAAACGAGAAGAAATAATTCGGCGTCTAAACCGTTTTGATCAAGAATGTGATGATGCCTTATTAACCCTAGGAATTGATAAAGCCACATTAGAAAATTTATTTTCAGAGTTGACAGGTCATGTCATTGGTGAGCGTCTGTATACACATGATATTCGCCTTAACGAGTTACTAGCCAGAGATGTTAGATTATTCGAATCCGAATATTACTCTGCTATGTTGGATGTGGTTCGAGAATCAGATAACAATGATGATTTAAAAAGATATGTCATTTCATTTTTGCAATTATTGGTCGGTGCACACGGTCAATCTCTTGTACAACGCCTAAACCAAGAATTGTTTGAGGCTGCACCGGATGATTTACCCATCTTCGATGATATTACGGGTATGTTCCGTCTGGAATTTAACCGCATTGGTTCAACAGCTTTAGAGCTATTACTGGAAGAAAATAGAAATTTCAATATCGGTGAAGATGCAACAGCCCTTACACTTTTCTGTGCCATAGCCCAAAAAGTATTAGAGAATCTGTTCACTACAGTACTCGACTACCAGAAATTGATAGATGACCACTTTCGATATCTCTTCTCACCATCCACGGAATGGGCTAAGTTCACTCGGATGGTTATTTTCCTCAAGATCGCACGCGATTATATTAGTGCCCAGGCACCATCTATCGAAAATCTTCCCGATCATGGTTATTATCATGATTTAGCTACATTTGATGGTAATCTAACAATTTCAGCCATTGGTACGGCTAATTATAACAGCCTCCTGGCAGAGGTTTTCCGTGGTATGAATATAGAGTTACCACAAATTATTCACCTGAACGGCAGTGTACATGACTATTATAATCCTTATAAAAATGCGGTTATCACTTGTGAAAATCCAGATGATGTAGATCAAAGTCAGATCCATGTTCCATTCATGCTGACGCAAAGCGGTCTAAAGCCTTTAACATCGGTAACTATGTCAAGACGATACGTTAGTCTTTTTGATGCTTATGCTGAATCTGATGCTATTGTTGTTGTAGGTTTTGGATTTAATAAAGATGATAGCCATATTAATGGGCTTTTCCGTGAACTGATTGAGAATAAAGGACGGAAATTAATACTTATTTCGAGGCGTGTGGATGGAAGTGTCGAAGAACAGAAACGGCGGTTGCGTAACAAATTACGTATTTCCCATGAGTTCAACCACTTGCTAATAGTAATTCCAGTAGATGATCTCACAAGGTGTCAAGATGACCGACTATGGTTAGAGCAAGTTGTTGATACTTTAAACGAGGAATAAGGCAACTGATGATAGTGCTATAATCATTATTGTTCCTATTGATACTAGCCAGCCCTTATCTCTCTGATAAGGGCGCTAATTAATGCCAGTTAATTATTACTGCTCCCAAATGTTCTATAACCGTCATCAAAGTTCTTGCTTTTCACTTTGGTGAGATAATCAATTCGATTCAGTAAATCGTCGGGATAAATATCATTAAGAATATGATCACGATTCAGGGTATATTTACCATTAGAAGGATACTGCACCAAGTGCTGTCCCTCTTCAGTAGTCAGACTTAATGCGCTACACCATGCCGAAGTGATCATAGTTCTTAACGTATCTTCATTCAGATTAAAATGTCCTAGGTGATAGTAAGCATCCTTATTAAAAAATAGAAATATGTGAAAGTGGCGTTTACCATTCTTGGTAAATTCACGTACCCACGCATACCGGAGCGTATTAGGATGTACCCGTTTACCCTCCTTGCGCTTACGCTGTTCATCTGCTGCCAGTTTGGCTTTCAGTGAATTAGTAAATCTTGATATAGAACCTGAATCAGTATTAGCGTTACAGGAAATAGTATCACCATTGTCCAGAATAATTGGATCATGGAGATCCACACGTATTGCTAGTGTACGACTATGTTCCTTAACAGATTTTTTAATAACATCGATAATCCTTTCTTTGTATTTTTTAACATGACTGCCATACTCGCTATCGTAGATATTCATAATTCCCCTTCGATGGATAACAGTCATCGTATTACTGGCTATGGCTTATTAGTGTGATATATACAGGCATTATTAATTACAGTATATAATAACTATCCAACACTGAATTTCAGACAAATAATAGCTACAGCCTATGATGACTGATTAAAAGTTACTCTTTAATTAGTTGGAATGAAAATCGGTTAATAAAACAATTATTACATCCTATCTTTGGCCTGTTCGTTATATAAGAATATCGACAGGTTGTATGAAAATGGTTTTCCCTCTCTTCTCCGCCCGTATTTTTTTTTGCGAATAAAGTGTACTCAGCAGTTCATTCAATTTGCTCCGGTTCCTGAACCGGTTTGGACCATATTGCAAGATGGTCGTCTTCCTGATATACGGCACCACACACCGGTAGCAATAATCTTTTACCCACGAATAAAGTTCATCTGCTTCTGAACTGACCAACAGCAACGTCTGGGGTTTAGAGAAAATTCTCACATACTCATCCACATACCAGGCACTTATCTCTACTGCTGCTTCTACGGCAGTAAGGGATATATCCCCTTCATCACCATTAACCTTATGCAGCAGCGCAGCAATCCTTGCCATATTTTCCGCCATTTTAGAGGCATAATCCTTAAAGCCGGACAGGAAGCCAATCAACCCCATTTCTGACTCGACTTTATTATAAAATTCGAGCCAGCGTTTTTCAGCTTCGGTAGAGAAACGCAGGCACTGACGCTCATTTTCATCATTTCTGGCAATACTTTCGTTAACGATCTCCATCAGTCGTTGATGAAATACCGGCAGATGCTCGCTTGAGACAACCGGGCTGGTAATTTGCCTGTAGCCCTGTGTTGAACCAGGCTGACACATCAAACACCGGGCGAAAAATCCGATCCCTTTAGCTGTATCGCCTTTTCGTTCCAGATACCCTTTTTTAAACACATCAGGCTGAACCATCAGTGCCAGCGTCATTCTGGCATCTTTGATTAATTTGTCTGGCTCGCTTTTTCTTTCCACAGGAAACATTGCGCCATCCCACATTTTATTGATGAAAGGCAGTTCATTCAGCGCATAGCCGTTAAAAATGGTGCCTGCTTCATCAGACATAAGCCCGATGGACCGCCAGCGCCCACTGAGATAGTCTTTTATCGCCGCTGGAGTGGCATCGTTGAATATCTGCCTAAACCTGACCGGTGCTTTCGGGTACGCTGCCAGCAGCGCTTTCAGCCGTTCATTCGTTGTGGAATGATCTTTGCTACGGCGAATATCTGATTTCAGTTTTGACATAAGGGCTTTTTTTTCAACGTTAAAAGTCGTTTCCTCACTCCGCCAGATAATCAGTTCCTCGGTATATTTTTCAAACCATTCTTCTTCTAGTTGATACAATGGCTTCATTAGCAGTTTGTCCACCGTACTTTTGCGTTCACCCGATTCCGCCAGTGTCAGTAAAAAAAGCGATACCGGGCTGCGCAGATTATTCAGTCTGCACACATCAATCCGGTTCTGGCAGGCAAGAGAAATAACCCCTAGTACTGATGCGGCAATCAAAGCCTGGGGAGCCTGCGTATGCTGTTCTACTTCGTAAACCGCATTTCTGATGATCTGTGGGAACACATGTACAGGAAAAGGACGACCACACAGCATAGATACCTCTCATTCAGTTAACGTTTAAAAAGACTTCACTCATACTGCTATTCCGCTATTAATGGCAGAAATAGCAGGATGAACTCGGTCATCCAAAAAAATAAATGCAAAAAACACCTGATGTTAACGCTCACTGATCCAATAGAGCAGATCACTTAATAGCCACCCGCAAGATTTCAGACCAATAGACTTACGCAGTGGAAACTGACCGACTTGCTCTAGTTTCCAGGCCGTTGAACGGGATACAGATGTAATGTACTGACGCTCTTTTTCACGTACGAGGCGATCATGAGGTTCGCCATTGTTGCGTAATACCTGTAAGCGTTCTTCTGATGTTGGATTGTTGAATTTTGCTTTCATACTGCCTCCTTTGTTTCGATGGATGCAGCATGGCTTAAGCAGGCCCTAATATAAAAGAAGTTTACGGCTTATTAAGGTGCATATTGCTTATTGTGGTGCTTAAAGTGGCTTGATGTGGCTTTTACGGTGGCTTAATGTGGGGGTTTTAAATACATGTAACTCTTGCTAAATAGCATACTCGATGTATTTACCGTTTTTCATTTGCATCATTACATTTTTAGCAAAACCTGAAAAATAAATATTGAAAAGGTTAAAAGAGAGGTTCATTAAGAGATATGCAATAATCATGCAAATCACAATAATTAAAAAACATCATAAATACATTTTTCTTAATATTAACCTTTCCATTTATAGCTATACTCTATATTAACTTTATATAATTAAGGATTAGTCAACAAAAAATCTCTACTAGAAATTTCCACCATAGATTGCTGAGAATGACAAATATTAGAATTCATGAATAATGCTAGAGAATTTTTATATTTGCCATAAAAAACGATAAATTACTTGAAGCATCATTGAATTGATTTCAACCAGCGGCGAATAGTTTCCGGGCTGAATTCTCGCCCAGGTAATATATCCCTGGCATCCGAATTCAACATGTTCGCGATTGGTGCGGCCTCAAGTTTACCATTTTTACTTTTATAATATTTACTTAACATTATAAATATAGCATCTCGTTCTGCCTTAGATACCCTTTCTTTAGCCCCTTTAACAATTTCTTTAGCATTCACATTTTGATCAGCGTTCCTTTCCGCTCCGGCAACTATTGATTTTATATTTTGAGGTGAAACCTCATCTGCATCTTTGGTAAGTAAAGACCCATCTAAAACAGCTTCAATGTCAGGTCCAACAAAAAAATCTTCTTTGAAAATTACAAAAGAATGATTGAAAAATAAAATATGATCACTTGCATTGCCGTTAATAATGACTGCCCCAGGATTATTAATAATGGCATTACGTGAGGTTCCATTTGCAACATGATATCCTTCATTTGCAAAACGAGTTATTTTAGTTGGCTTTACTTCCCAAAAGCCATATGCCAGACCTTGATAAGAAATATAAGATGAAACAATTTCATTTGGATTTTTATTTTTTTCAATTTCACATTCTTGTGGATTTAGAGGAATAAAAACCCTATAAGCCGTTGAACCAAAAATGCTTTGATACTCATCAGAACCTGACGTAATACTTTCTATTTCCGAATCGCCATCCCCCTCGAGTGGTCTTTGCAAGCAACATGGAACAGCATCTAATTTTACAAATAGCTTTCTTGAAAAGCTCAACCAATCACTTATAATTTCCGTAATAGATATATTTTCCCGTTCACATAAGTCAGTAATTGAAAGGAAACTGCCAGTCTCAACTACATTATTATTTTTGTTTTCTAGAGTAAACAAACATCCCTCCACTAATTATATAAGTAAATTTTATAACAAAGACAGTGCTTTTAAATGTTACGTTTATCATACATGATTTCTATTAAGAGAAACATAAAAACACATAGTGTTCTAGACCCAAAAACTTCATTTTATTAATGTGCGTCAAATCACAAACTGTAAAAATCAATCTAAAAAAAAGATTTGTATCAATGGTGGCAACTCAAGAATAACGCAACAGTCAAAAAATACAGATGACAAGAAAACTTATTGTATTCTGCAGCGAATAGATAACAATCAGCCTGATTTTTGGGTAAGACAAGGATACGTCACCCTTCAAACTTTCGATGATCGCCTTGCGACCACCCTCCTTCCGAACTA
>NZ_JACARU010000062.1:0-3460 GCF_013386425.1 Cedecea sp. P7760
CCTCTCCCTAAAAGGGAGAGGGAACAAACAAATCCCCCCATAGGTTGTTTTCCCCCTCTCCCTCTGGGAGAGGGCCGGGGTGAGGGCTGAATTTAACCCGACGCTCATTTACCCAAAGGAATAAATCTCCCCAATCCCACATTCTGGCAACCACAGCAAAACGCTTGGCAGGGAATACAAGGGAAGCCCCGGCGGAAGTTGTTATGTTGAATCCGACAGACTTTATCCAGCACGCACATAACAACACAACGCACTTTTAAGGTGAGAAAGCGATGACAATGAAAACTGGAAAAAAAACGCTGGCGCTGGCTATTGCGCTCCTGACCTCGGCGGGGATTAACGCCCCTGCTTTTGCCCACGGCGGCGAGGCACATATGGTGCCAATGCAAAAAACGCTCGCGGATTTTGGCGCCGACGTCCAGTGGGACGATTACGCGCAGATGTTTACCATCGTCAAAGACGGTGCCTACGTGAAGGTGAAGCCCAACGCCACCTCCGCCATCGTGAATGGCAAAACGCTCAAGCTTGAAGTCCCGGTTACCTTTAAGGACAAAACGGCGTTTATCTCCGAAGGGTTTATCAATGAAGTGTTCCAGTCCGGGCTGGATCAAACCTTTGCGGTCGAGAAAAAACCGCACCCGCTCAACTCCCTGAGCGCCGACGAAATTAATCAAACGGTGGAGATAATCAAAGCCGCGGCGGGCTACAAGCCGAATATTCGCTTTACCGAGATTTCCCTGCGCGAGCCGCCGAAGGAGCAAGTCTGGAAGTTTGTGATGGACGGCACCAGCGTCAGCCAGCCGCGTGAGGCGGACGTCATCATGCTTGACGGCCGGCATATTATTGAAGCCACGGTAGATTTGGCCGCCGGAAAGGTGAAAAGCTGGAAACCGATTGAAGGCGCTCAGGGCATGGTGCTGCTGGACGATTTTGCCAGCGTACAGTCGATAATCAACAACAGCAAAGAGTTCGCCGAAGCGGTGAAAAAACGCGGCATCAGCGATCCGTCAAAAGTGGTCACTACCCCGCTTACCGTCGGCTATTTCGACGGCAAAGACGGCCTGAAGCAGGATCAGCGCCTGCTGAAAGTGGTGAGTTATCTTGACGTCGGCGATGGTAACTATTGGGCGCACCCGATTGAAAACCTGGTGGCGGTGGTCGATCTCGAGCAGAAAAAAATCATCAAGATTGAGGAAGGTCCGGTCATTCCCGTGCCGATGACCCCGCGCCCTTATGATGGCCGTGACCGGCAGGCGGCCAACCTGAAACCGCTGAATATCATTGAGCCAGAAGGGAAAAATTACACCATTACCGGCGACACGATCCGTTGGCAAAACTGGGATTTGCACCTGCGGCTGGACTCACGCGTGGGCCCAATCATCTCCACCGTGACCTGGAACGACAACGGCACCAAACGAAAGATCATGTATGAGGGGTCGCTCGGCGGGATGATCGTGCCGTATGGCGACCCGGATATCGGCTGGTATTTTAAGGCCTATCTGGATGCCGGTGATTACGGCATGGGCACGCTGACTTCCCCTATCGTGCGCGGTAAAGACGCGCCGGGCAATGCCGTCCTGCTGGACGAAACTCTGGCCGATTACACCGGCAAGCCAACCACTATTCCGCGCGCCATTGCGGTTTTCGAACGCTACGCCGGGCCGGAGTATAAGCACCAGGAGATGGGCCAGCCGAACGTCAGCAGCGAACGCCGCGAGCTGGTGATCCGCTGGATAAGCACCGTCGGCAACTACGACTACATTTTTGACTGGGTCTTCCACCAGAACGGCACCATCGGTATTGACGCAGGCGCGACCGGCATCGAAGCGGTAAAAGGCGTGAAGGCCAAAACCATGCACGACGCCACCGCGAAAGAAGATACCCGCTACGGCACGCTTATCGACCACAATATTGTTGGCACAACCCATCAGCATATTTATAACTTCCGCCTGGATCTGGACGTCGACGGCGAAAACAACAGCCTGACCGCTATCGACCCGGTAGTGAAGCCGAACACCGGCGGCGGGCCGCGCACAAGTACGATGCAAACCAATGAATATGCGATTAAAAACGAGCAGGACGCGGCGCAGAAATTTGATCCGGGCACCGTCCGTTTACTCAGCAATCCGAACAAAGAAAACCGCATGGGCAACCCGGTTTCCTACCAGCTGATCCCTTACGCAGGAGGGACTCACCCCGTCGCAACCGGCGCTAAGTTTGCCCCGGACGAGTGGATTTACCACCGCCTGAGCTTTATGGATAAGCAGCTGTGGGTGACTCGCTATAACCCGGATGAACGCTATTCCGAAGGGAAATACCCGAACCGCTCCGCGCACGACACCGGTCTGGGAGCATACAGCAAAGATAATCAGTCGCTGGAAAACACGGACAACGTCGTCTGGTTAACCACCGGCACCACGCATATTGCCCGCGCAGAAGAGTGGCCCATTATGCCGACCGAGTGGGTACATGCCCTGCTGAAGCCGTGGAACTTCTTTAACGAAACGCCAACGCTGGTAAAGTCAGAGGACATTACCAGTAAATAATCGGTTTGCGGCGCGCTATTTCAGCGCGCCGCCTTTTTAATTCAGGGCTTAATAGCCTGCCAGCCGTGAATGAGCAGCGACTGGAAGAATGGCTGTGCGCTGGTAAATCCCGCGTCAAGAAGTAACGTTTCGGTTTGACGAGGCGGTAGCAAAAGCAAACGCTGGCTAAGCTCAGCTTTCACCTCAGAAATGTCGCGCTCGCGTTGAGTATAAGCCTGCTGCAGCGCAACCCAATTTTTTAATTGCCCGTCAAAATCGGGATCCGCCATGTCTCCCGCTATTTCAGCGGCAATCAGCAGCCCTGTCGGTTTTAGCCTGTCGGCAATGTGCTGGTAAATATCACCGCGCTGCGGGTGCTGAATAAAGTGCGCCACCAGCAAACACAAAGCGGCGTCGTATTTTTCCCGTTCTGGAACGTCGATAACGTGGCCTTCAATCAGCGTGCAGCGGTCGCTCAGCCCTTCTCGCTCAAGCTTTTCTGCACAAACGGCAAGCATATCGGGAGAAGGATCCACGCCGGTAAACCGCCACCCAGGATGCTGATGTGCCAGCCTGACGATTTCCGTCCCGGTGCCTACGCCGACGCAGAGCACCTGCGCGTTCTCCGCAAGGCCCCTTAACAACAGCGCTATCAACGAATGCAGATTGTTTGCAATGTCTTTCAGGCGTTCGCTACTGGCGTCGTACTGGCGGGAAAACTCCGCGTTGAAAATGTCATTTGTATCGTGCATCACATCGCCTCTGATGGATTTTCGGTGGAAAACTGGGCAATAAACACCCAATAAACTCATGTAACTTACGATAACACATGAAATGAAACTTTAAAAATTGTTTCCTTTTCGTACTCTTCACATCTTGTTGAGTCGAATTATATTTATAAGTAATCTTCAATTATTTTCCTGATGACATTTTTT
>NZ_JACARU010000063.1:0-65288 GCF_013386425.1 Cedecea sp. P7760
CCCCCGGACACGTTCACCGTACTCTGAACGTGTAGGGGAAAACAGATCTACGGGTGAACGGAATAACTGCGGAGTGATATATATCTCCCGGAAGATTTGAAGGGAAAATGTAGCTATTAGAGTGCGCAGAGGGGAGAAAGTAGCAGACATTGTTTACCCCCTCGGAGGGTGAGGGGGAAATAAGCTACCCCAGCAGCGGGCAATTAGGCGGCAAACGACAGGCCAGCGCATTAGGGTGGATTTCAATCCGGAAATGCCGGCCGCTCAGCGGTTCTCCGTCCAGATTAAAAGTAATATCGTGCGGGGCGGAAATCTCGAACCAGGCCGATTTCCCTTCAATGATGTTAGGGTTTTCATCCGGGCGCGTCAGCGTAGTTAACAGCGCGGGAAGCAGGTCTTCACCGGTAAAAATCCTTAGCTCGAGCAGCCCGTCGTTAATCAGGGCTTCCGGGCAAAGCTGCTGCCCGCCGCCGGCCTGGCGGCCGTTGCCGATGCCTATCACCAGCGCATCACCCTGCCAGCTAAAACCTTCCCCACGAATATCGCAGCGGTCCGGCTTCAGCATGTCCATGCGCATCAGCCCATGAATAAAATAAGAGACGCCGCCGAGTGCGGCTTTGAGTTTTTCCGGCGTCTCGGTGGTGATGCGTGTGCCAAATCCACCGGTCGCCATGTTGATGAAGTAGGCATCTTCGTTTACCTGCACCAGGTCGATGTTGGCGGCTTTGCCGAACAGCGCCAGGCGCAGCGCTTTTTCAAAATCTTCCGGAATACCCGCGCTGGTGGCAAAGTCGTTGGCCGTGCCTAAGGGCAAAATACCCAACGCCGGGCGGCTGGCGGGGGCAAGTTTTACCAGGCAGGTGGCAATCTCATTGATCGTGCCGTCTCCACCTCCGGCAACTACGGTGTCCACGCCAAGGCTCAGAGCTTCCTTGATGTAGCGTTCCGCGTCTCCTTTTTCCCAGGTCACGCGGATATGCAGCGTGTAACCTTCCTCACGCAGGGTATGCACGGCTTCACGCAGCAGCGGATGACCGGCACCCTTGCCGTTGAGTATCAAAAATGAAAGCGGGGATGTCTCCATGACTTACCTCAGAAAAATGAGCATTATCAAAGTGTAGAGCAAAGCGGGGCCGGGGGAGTAAGAACTGGCTGAAACAGCAGAAAAAAGAAAGCCTGCGCAAGGGAGATTGCGCAGGCCAAGGAGGTGGTTCCTGGTACAGCTAGCATTTATGGGTTATGTTTTTCAGCTCGCGGATAATAACGCTATCTTGTGTAACCGAATGTGATCGGTTTCTAAGAATGGTCTTAGCGCGGAAAAATAACCCTGATTCACTAGTTTGCGTGCGGTTTACGGGTTGTCTGACCAGCGAGGTTGCGCATTAGCAGAGCATAATCCAGCGCTATCTCCTGAGGGACAGGCATCCATACGGTATGACCGTCGCCCGGAGCAACCTCTATCGGCTGGGCCTTACCGTTTTCCAGCGTGTCCAGCGTGAAGGTGATGTTGCCCTGCGGGGTCATCATCTCCAGGCTGTCGCCCAGCAGGAATTTGTTTTTCACCGCCACGGCCGCGAGATCGCCCCGGCGCTCGCCGGTAAACTCACCCACAAACTGCTGGCTCTCGGAAACGGAGTGGCCGTATTCATAATTCTGGTGGCTGTCGTGAGTATGGCGACGCAGGAAACCTTCGGTATAGCCACGGTGCGCCAGCCCTTCCAGCGTTTGCAGCAGCGTTGGGTCAAACGGTTTGCCCGCTGCGGCGTCGTCAATCGCACGGCGATAGACCTGGGCGGTACGCGCACAGTAGTAGTAGGACTTAGTACGGCCTTCGATTTTCAGCGAGTGGACGCCCATTTTGGTCAGGCGTTCTACGTGCTCGATGGCGCGCAAATCTTTCGAGTTCATGATGTAGGTGCCGTGCTCGTCTTCAAAGGCGGTCATGTATTCGCCCGGACGTTTGGCTTCTTCCACCATAAACACTTTGTCCGTTGGGGCGCCGACGCCCAGCGTAGGCTCGAGGTTTTGCACCGGAATAGGCTCGTGCACGTGAACGATGTTGCCGATGTCGTCCTCTTTGCCTTCCTGAACTTTATATTCCCAGCGGCAGGCGTTGGTGCAGGTCCCCTGGTTAGGGTCGCGCTTGTTGATGTAGCCGGACAGCAGGCAGCGGCCGGAATACGCCATGCACAGCGCGCCGTGGACGAAGATCTCCAGCTCCATTTCAGGAACCTGCTCGCGGATTTCGGCGATTTCTTCCAGCGACAGCTCGCGGGAAAGGATCACGCGCGTCAGCCCCATTTGTTTCCAGAACTTCACGGTCGCCCAGTTAACGGCGTTAGCCTGCACCGAAAGGTGAACGTCCATTGCCGGGAACGCCTCGCGCACCATCATGATGAGGCCTGGATCGGACATGATCAGCGCATCCGGGCCCATATCAATGACCGGCTTGAGGTCGCGAATAAAGGTCTTCAGCTTGGCGTTATGCGGGGCAATGTTCACCACCACGTAGAATTTTTTACCCAGCGCGTGGGCTTCGTTGATCCCGAGCTGGAGGTTTTCGTGGTTGAATTCGTTATTGCGCACGCGCAGCGAGTAGCGAGGCTGGCCCGCGTAGACGGCATCCGCGCCATAGGCGAAAGCGTAACGCATGTTTTTCAGCGTTCCCGCCGGGGAAAGGAGTTCTGGTTTAAACATGAAGTTCTCGGTCTGATATCAGGTCAGAACCGCTCCACCTGGTGAAGCGGCTAAAGTCGAGTGGATTACCACAATTTAAGGGCGGGAATTGTAGCGCCGCAAGACGGGGGAGTAAACCGTCTTGCGGATTCAGGCGATGAGCGGCTGTTTCTCTTCCGTGGCGGCAGGTTAAATCACCCGCCCCGCGTCGGCTTCCCAGCGGTAACCCACCCCGTAAACGGCGCGAATAAATGACTGATCGGCATCCAGCGCCTCAAGCTTGCGGCGCAGGTTTTTGATATGGCTGTCGATGGTGCGGTCGGTGACCACGCGGTAATCGTCATACAGATGATTCAGCAGCATTTCGCGTGAAAACACTTTTCCCGGCTCATGAGAAAGGGTTTTGAGCAGGCGAAACTCAGCGGGCGTGAGATCCAGCAGCTTATCGCGCCAGATAGCCTGAAAACGGCCTTCATCAATGACCAGCGAGCTTTGTTCCGAGCCTGAGGATATAGCGACCTGGCGTTTACAGCGGCGCAAAATGGTTTTGACGCGGGCCACCACTTCACGCGGGCTGTAGGGTTTACAAATGTAGTCGTCTGCGCCAATTTCCAGCCCCAGCAGGCGGTCTATCTCTTCAATCTTCGCCGTTACCATTACAATCGGGACTTCGGAGAAGCGGCGAATCTCTTTACACAGCGTCAGGCCGTCGGTGCCCGGCAGCATCAGGTCCAGCAGAATCATGTCTGGCGGCGTATGGCGAACAAACGGCAGCACTTCATCGCCGTGGCTCAGCAGGATAGGGGCGTAGCTTGCCGCGCGGAGGTAGTCGATGAGCAATTGCCCAAGCTTTGGTTCATCTTCCACGATCAGAATGCGCGGCGTGTTTTCGTCAATCGGTAGCTCGGTCATAGTGTCCTCGACGTTTCTGTTTCCAGAGGAATTTCAACTGTAATGCTAACGCCGCCAAAGCGCGAATGATTGGCGGTGAGCGTTCCGCCGTGGGCGGTCACGATATTCTGGCAGATAGACAGGCCGAGGCCGGAGCCGCCGCTGGCGCGGTTGCGGGAGCCTTCGGCGCGGTAGAATCTGTCAAACAACTGGCCTAGCTGCTCGTCCGAGACGCCGGGCCCGCTGTCGTCAAAGCTCATCACAAACTGCTGATTCACGACTTTGCCGCTGATGACCAGCTGTCCGCCGCTGTCGGTGTAGCGCAGGCTGTTTTCCAGCAGGTTGTTGAATAGCTGCATCAGGCGGTCGCCGTCACCAAAAATCACGGCCGAGTCGGGTAAATCGAGGCGTATTGTCAGCCCGCGCGAATCAAAACGGGATCGGAATGCTCCGGCAACGACCTCCAGCAGCGTAATAATATCCAGCGGTTTCTTCTGGTAGGCCAGCGCGCCTTCGTCCGACATGGAAAGCTGGTGCAGGTCGTCGACCAGCTTGGTCAGGGTGGCAACCTCCATTTGCAGCGAGGTCACGGAGTCCGGCGTAAACTGTCGCACGCCGTCCTGAATCGCCTCCAGCTCGCCGCGCAGGACGGCCAGCGGCGTTCGCAGCTCGTGGGAAATATCCGCCATATAGGCCCGGCGCATTTTATGGTTCTTTTCCAGCGTGCTGGCGAGCTGGTTAAAGTCCTGTGCCAGCCGCCCCAGCTCGTCCTGACTGCCGACCGTAACCCGGGTAGTAAAGTCACCGGCGGCAAGCTTGTGCGTGCCCTCAACCAGGCGTTTTACCGGCGCCAGCAGGCCTCGGGCGAGCAGGAACGTTGCCGCTGCGGCAAGCAGGCTGGACAGCGCGACGATTATCCAGCTGGTGCGCCGCTGCTGGCGATCGAAGTTAATATCGGTGTTGCGCGTAAGCCGCTCAACGGGGGAGGCTATCACCCAGCCAACGTCCTGGCCGTTGACGTTAATCGCTTTGCGCATCCCGTCGTGGGGGAGTTTCTCTCGTGGGCCAACCAGTACCTGAGAGTTTTGATCGACCACCCAAAACTTGGTGCGCCAACCCTGGGGCGGCATGCCGTGTGCTTCATCACCGTCGCGCTCAAACGAACGTAAAATCTGAAAGACAAACCTATCGTTGTGCCGCAAGAAGCGCCAGTTTCCATGCAGCGCATACTGTTCGCCCAGGGCATCACTCAGCATCTCAATACGCTGGGTATTACCGCGCTTGATGTAGTCGATGAAGCCGCGTTCAAAGCTTAACCTCACGCCCCAATGCATGATGGCCAGCACCAGCAGGCAGGTAGAGAAAATCGCTAAAAATAACTTACCGGTAATACCGGAGCGCCAGAGTTTCATGTTTCGCTCCTTTTGCGACGGCTAATCACCGCATTTTCCGAACGTTCATTAGGGACGCGGGCAAACAGCAGCGCCGGGAGCGCAATCACCAGCGCCATACAGAAATAGGTATACATAAAGATGCCGTGGGCCTGTTCGCCGCCCACCGGAAGCTGCTGGTGGCCGAACATGCCCAGCAGCAGCCCGGCCACGGTGACGCCGATACTCATTGAGAGCTGCATCACCATCGACAGCATGCTGTTGCCGCCGCTGGCGAGGTCATCCGGCAGATCTTTTAGCGTCAGGGTATTCATCGAAGAGAAGCGCATAGAGTTGACCATGCCCTGCACAAACAGCACCACCGGCAGTAGCCAGAACCAGCCCATCAGGGCGGTGGCCATAAACATCAGCGTGATCAGCGCCAGGCCGAGCGTGGCGGCGACCAGCACGTTGCGGTAGCCGAAGCGGTTGACCACCTGCACGACAATACGCTTCATGCCCATGCTGCCGAGCACCATCGGGACCATCATCAGCCCGGCGTGGAACGGGGAGAAGCCTAATCCTATCTGCAAAAACACCGGCGTCATAAAGGGCAGCATGCCGCTGCCTATGCGCCCGCAGAGGCTGCCCAGCAGGCCGAGTGAAAACGTTTTGGTGTTAAACAGATTGAGATTGAACAGCGCGTTTTCGTTGCCTCGCGCATGCCACAGGTAAAGCAGAATGGCGATAACGCCGCCGAGGATCAACAGCCCGAGCATTTCGCTGGAAATGCCCAGGCCCTTTTGACCGTCGAGGGCAATCGTCAGCGCCGCCATGCCGAACGCCAGCAGAAGGAAGCCGGAGATATCAAAGCGGCGGGTTTGCATGGTGTAGTTCGGCATCAGCCACAGGGTGGCAATCGCCCCGACGATGCCGACTGGAATATTGATCAGGAAAATCCAGTGCCATGAAGCGTACTCCACCAGCACGCCGCCGAGCGCGGGGCCGAGCAGCGGGCCAACCTGGCCCGGAATCGTCACGAAGGTCATCGCCGCCATGTACTGCGCACGAGGCACGATTTTCATTACCGTCAGCCGCCCCACCGGCACCATCATTGCGCCGCCAATCCCCTGAACCACGCGCGCCAGCACCAGCTCGTTAAGCGTGGAGGCGTTAGAGCAAAACAGGGAGCCCAGGGTGAAAAGAATAATCGCGGTGAAGAAGATATTGCGCACGCCCACCCTGTCAGCCAGCCAGCCGCTCGCCGGAAGCATCACCGCGACCGTTAAAACGTAGGCCACCACCACCGAGTGCATATGCAGCGGGCTTACGCCCAGGCTATGCGCCATCGAGGGGAGGGCGGTGTTAACAATCGTGGTGTCCAGCGCCTGCATAAAGAAGCCAAAAGCGACAATCCATAACTGCCAGCGGACGGCGGTGGGCAAATCAGTCATACGGACAGAGCCTTACTTTCACGGGGCTTGCGGCTAAAGCGCAATCTCAGTCGATCGAAGAACAGGTAAACCACCGGCGTGGTGTAGAGCGTCAGCAGCTGGCTCACCACCAGTCCACCGACGATGGTTATCCCCAACGGCTGGCGCAACTCTGCGCCGTCGCCGCTGGTCAGCACCAGCGGTAACGCCCCAAACAGCGCGGCCAGCGTGGTCATCATAATCGGGCGGAAGCGCAGCAGGCAGGCCTGGAAAATAGCCTCTTCCGGCGTTAATTCGCCCTTACGCTGCGCCTCTATCGCGAAGTCCACCATCATGATGGCGTTTTTCTTCACGATGCCAATCAGCAGCATGATACCGATTAGCGCAATCAGGCTGAAGGGGGCGCTGAAAAGTTCCAGCGCCAGCAGTGCCCCAACGCCTGCGGAAGGCAGCGTCGAGAGGATGGTCAGCGGATGAACGTAGCTTTCATACAGCATGCCGAGCACGATATACACCGTGGCAATCGCCGCCAGGATCAGGATCACCTGCGAGTTCATGGTCTGCTGGAACACCTGTGCCGTCCCGGCGTAGCTGCCACGTACGGTGGACGGCACGCCCAGCGAGGTCATCGTCCTGTCGATGGCGTCACTGGCTTCGGAAAGCGAAACCCCGTCCGGCAGGTTGAACGAGATGGTCGACGCGGCGGACAGCCCCTGATGGTTGACCGACAGCGGCGCGTTTGCCGGCTGCCATTTGGCAAAGTAGGACAGGGGAATGGATTTGCCTTCGCCGTTAATCACGAACATCTGGTTAAGCGAACTGATGTCCTGGGTGTAGCGCGGGTCTACCTCCATCACCACTTTGTACTGGTTTAGCGGCTGGTAGATGGTGGAAATCTGGCGCTGACCAAAGGCGTTGTTCAGCAGGTTATTGGCATCCGAGACGCTGATGCCCAGCCGGGCCATGGTTTCGCGGTCGTAAATCAGGTCCATTTCCGAGCCATTATCCTGCTGGTCGGAGTTAACGTCCGCCAGCTCGGGCAGCGCCGCCAGCGCCTTACGAATTTTGGGCTCCCACTCGCGCAGGGCGCTTAAATCATCCGAAAGCAGGGTGTACTGATAGCTGGCGTTGGCCTGGCGGCCGCCGACCCGAATATCCTGCACCGCCATCAGGTAGAGGTTGGCCCCCGGCTCTTTCGCGAGCTTGCCCCGCAGCCGGTCAATGACCTGCTGGGCGGTTTCGCTGCGTTCGCTCAGCGGTTTGAGGGAGATGAACATCATGCCGCTGTTAACCCTGGAGCCGCCGGTAAAGCCGGTGACGTTGTCCACCGCCGGATCTTCACGAATAATTTTCATAAAGTCCTGCAGCTTGCCGCGCATCGCCTGGAAAGAGATGCTCTGATCGGCCTGAATATTGCCCATCAGCCTGCCGGTATCCTGCTCCGGGAAGAAGGTTTTTGGAATCGCGATATAGAGCCAAATGCTCAGCGCAATCGTGCCTAAAAGCACCACGCCCACCAGCCGCGTATGGTTTAGCACCCATTTCAGCGAGCGCGCGTAGCCGCCCTGCATGGCGATTAGCAGGCGGCCAAATCCCCGGTTTTTGTTTCTTTTTTCCGGCGGACGGTTTTTCAGCAGCCAGCCGCACATCATCGGGGTTAACGTGAGCGACACCACCAGCGAAATGCCGATAGCCACCGAAAGCGTGACCGCAAATTCGCGGAATAAGCGCCCCGGCAGCCCGCCCATCAGCAGCAGCGGCAGGAAGACCGCGACCAGTGACAGGCTCATGGACAGCACGGTAAAGCCGACCTCGCGCACGCCCTGCAGCGCCGCCTGCATTGGTTTTATGCCCGCTTCAAGATGGCGTGAAATGTTCTCCAGCACCACGATAGCGTCATCGACGACGAAGCCGGTGGCAATGGTCAGCGCCATCAGCGACAGGTTATTCAGGCTGAAGCCGCACAGGTACATGGCGGCAAAGGTGCCGATCAGCGAAACCGGCACCGCCACTGCGGGAATAAAGGTGGCTCGTCCTGAACGGAGGAACAGGAAGACAACCAGGATAACCAGTGAAACGGAGATGATCAGCGACTGCTCAACTTCTTCCAGCGAGGCGCGAATGGTCGGTGAACGGTCCTGAGCCACCTGGAGGTCAATGGAGGCCGGAATGGTCTCTCTTAATTCTGGAATTTTGGCGCGAATGCGGTCGACGGTTTCGATGATGTTCGCTTCCTGCGATTTGCGGATCATCAGCAAAATGGCCGGTTTAGCGTTGGTCATCCCGGCGTTACGCACGTCCTGCACGCTGTCGGTGACGTTAGCGACATCCTTCAGCCGCACCGCCGACCCGTTGTTGTAGTGCACGATGAGCGGCATATATTCCGCCGCTTTTTTCAGCTCATCGTTGGTCTGAATTTGCCAGCGGCGCGTGTCGTCTTCTACCGCGCCCTGAGGGCGGCGAACGTTGGCGTTGCTGATGGCGGTGCGGACGGCGTCAAGCGACACGCCCTGGTTAAACAGCGCCTGCGGATTGAGGTCAACGCGTACCGCCGGGAGCGAACTCCCGCCGACGTCAACATCGCCCACGCCGTCAATCTGCGACACGGTTTGCGCCAGCTGGGTAGAGGCGAAATCGTACAGCTCACCCTGCGACAGCGTGTCGGAGGTGAGCGTCAGGATCATGATTGGCGCATCGGAAGGGTTGGCTTTGCGGTAGGTGGGGCGCCCCGGCATACCGCTTGGCAGCAGGCTTTGGGCGGCATTTATTGCCGCCTGTACGTCACGCGCGGCCCCGTTGATGTCGCGGTCAAAATTAAACTCCAGAATAATGCGGGTGCTGCCCAGCGAGCTGGACGAGGTCATTTCGTTGACCCCGGCAATGCGGCTCAGCGAGCGTTCCAGCGGCGTAGCCACGGACGACGCCATGGTTTCCGGCGAAGCACCGGGCAGCGAGGCGCTGACCATAATGACCGGGAAATCCACCTGCGGCAGCGGTGCGACCGGCAGCAAACGAAAGCCCAGCACGCCGCACAGCGTAATGGCAACGGTCAATAAAATCGTCGCTACCGGGCGATAAATGAAGAGGGCAAAGAACTTCACTTACGCCTCCTCATGCTGTCGGCCAAAACGACGTCGCGTGTAATGAGACAGGCGGTCGAACAGCAGGTAAATCACCGGCGTGGTAAACAGCGTTAACACCTGGCTGACCAGCAGGCCGCCGACCATGCCGATGCCCAGCGGGCGGCGAAGTTCTGCGCCAACCCCGGTTGAAAGCATCAGCGGCAGCGCGCCGAGCAGCGCGGCTAGCGTGGTCATCAGAATCGGGCGGAAGCGCAGCAGGCAGGCCTGATAAATGGCTTCGTAAGGTGCCATACCCTGTTCGCGCTCGGCGGCCAGCGCAAAGTCGATCATCATGATCGCGTTCTTCTTCACGATACCGATAAGCAAAATGATGCCGATTATCGCGATAACGTCCAGCTCCGCACCCGCCAGCATCAGCGCGAGCAACGCCCCAACGCCCGCCGTGGGCAGCGTTGACAGGATCGTCACCGGGTGAATAAAGCTCTCATACAGCACGCCAAGTACGATGTACATCGCCACGACTGAGGCAATAATCAGCCAGATGGTGCTGCCCAACGCGGCCTGGAAGGCGAGGGTGCTGCCCTGGAACTGAGTAGTGATATCAGACGGCATCTCCAGCGCTTTTTCCGCCGAGGTAATGGCGTTCACGGCGTCGCCCAGCGACTGCCCTTCCGGCACGTTAAAGGAGAACGTGGTGGACGGGAACTGATCAAGATGGTTGATGGACAGCGGGGCGAACCGTTGCTCCACCTTTGCGATTGAGCTGAGCGGAATGCTGCCGCCGTCGCTGCTGGTCAGGCGAATGTTGTCGAGCGCGCTCAGCCCCGGCGTGGTGCTGGTGTCATGCTCGAGCACTACGCGGTACTGGTTTGCCTGGGTGTATATGGTCGAAATCAGGCGCTGGCCGAAGGCGTTATACAGCGCGCTGTCCACCGCTGACATGGTGATGCCGAGGCGGCTGGCGCTGTCGCGGTCGACGTTGACATAGGCCATCAGCCCCTGGTCCTGCCAGTCGCTGCTGATGTCGGAGAGCTGCGGCAGTTCTTTGAGCTTGTTCTCTAATTGCGGCACCCAGGTGCTGAGCTCGTCCAGCGAGGTAGCCTGTAAGGTGAACTGATACTGGGTGCGGCTCACCGTGGTGTCGATGGTCAGATCCTGAATCGGCTGCAGATAGAGCTGCACGCCCGGTACGCTGGCGACATTTTGCTGCAGGCGGTCGATAACCACCGGGATTCGGTCGTCACGCTCGCTCAGCGGCTTAAGGTTAATTTGCAGGCGGGCGCTGTTCAGCGATGGGTTGGTGCCGTCAACGCCGACAAACGAGGTCAGGCTTTCCACCGCCGGATCCTTCAGGATCACGTCTGCCACCTGCTGCTGGCGCTGGGCCATGCTGGCGAAGGAGACGGACTGCGGCGCCTGCAGGGTGCCCTGAATAATGCCGTTATCCTGAACAGGGAAGAAGCCTTTGGGAATGAACACCCACAGCACAACGGTCAGCGCCAGCGTGCCAAACGCCACGCCAAGCGTCAGCCACGGATGGTTCAGCACTTTGCTCAGCAGGCGACCGTAGGCGGCAATAATGTTATCGAACATCTTTTCGCTGGCGCGTGAGAAGCGGTTTTGCTTACGCAGCGACTCGTGGCTCAGCATCCTGGCGCACATCATCGGGGTGAGCGTCAGCGAAACTACGGCGGAGATCAAAATGGAAATCGCCAGCGTGATCGCAAACTCGCGGAACAGACGCCCCACGATATCGCCCATAAACAGCAGCGGGATGAGCACGGCAATCAGCGAGAAGGTGAGGGAGATAATGGTAAAGCCTATTTCCCCTGCGCCTTTTAGCGCGGCGGCCAGCGGCTTCTCGCCTTTTTCGATGTAGCGCGAGATATTCTCGATAACCACGATGGCGTCATCCACCACGAACCCGGTGGCGATGGTTAGCGCCATCAGCGTCAGGTTGTTGATGGAGAAATCGAGAAAGACCATCACCGCAAAGGTGCCGACCAGCGACAGCGGCACGGCGACGGCAGGAATGATGGTTGCCGGGACATTACGCAGGAACAGATAAATGATCATCACCACCAGCGCGATGGCCAGCATTAGCTCATGCTGGGTGTCCGTCACGGAGGCACGAATGTTGGTGGTGCGGTCGCTCAGCAGCTTCACTTCAACCGACTTCGGCAGGCTCTGGGTCAGCGTCGGCAGCATCTGGCGGATACTGTCCGCCGTGTCGATGATGTTCGCGCCAGGCTGGCGCTGAACGTTCATCACGATGGCCTGCTGCTTGTTAGCCCATGCGCCAAGCCAGCTGTTTTCTGCGCCTTGTTCGACGGTGGCGATATCGCCCAGGCGGATAGGCGCGCCGTTCTGGTAAGCGATGATTAAATCGCGGTACTCCTGGGCCGACTTCATCTGATCGTTGGCGGAGAGCGTGACCGCGCGTTCCGGGCCGTCAAGGCTGCCTTTAGCCGAGTTGACGTTGGCGCTGGTGATGGCGGTGCGAATGGTTTCGCTGGTCAGGCCAAGCGCGGCAATTGCAGGCGCATTCAGCTTAACGCGAACGGCAGGACGCTGGCCGCCCGCAAGCGTGACCAGACCCACGCCGGACACTTGGGAAATTTTCTGCGCCACGCGCGTTTCCACCATATCTTCAACCTGCGTCATCGGCAGGGCGCTGGAAGTCACGGCGAGCGTCATGATCGGCGGATCTGCCGGATTAACTTTGCTGTAAACCGGCGGGTTTGGCAGGTCGGTTGGCAGAAGGTTTGTGGCGGCGTTAATTGCCGCCTGCACTTCCTGTTCGGCAACGTCGAGCGCCAGCGTGAGCTGGAATTGCAGGGTGATGACAGACGCGCCACCGGCGCTTTGCGATGACATCTGCTTCAGGCCGGACATTTGCCCAAACTGGCGCTCGAGCGGCGCCGTGATGGCCGACGTAATCACATCCGGGCTCGCACCAGGGTAGAGAGTGACGACCTGAATAGTCGGATAGTCTACTTCTGGCAGCGCCGAAACAGGCAGAAAGCGATAGCCAATGATCCCCGCCAGCAGGATAGCCACCATCAATAGCGTGGTGGCAACCGGACGGAGAATAAACAGGCGGGAAGGGCCGCCCGTTGAACCAGGAGGTAACACCTGCATCAGGAGCTTGCTCCATTACGTTTGTGCCCGGACTTCGCCTGCGCCTCCGGTTTCACCTCGTCGGCAGCCGCGTTGTGTGGTTCCACCACTTCAACCTGCGCACCTTCGGTCAGGCGGTCGATGCCGTCGGTAACTACGCGATCGCCAGCGGAAACCCCGGCGGTAATGACCACTTTCTGGCTGTCCTGAATCCCCGGCGTAACCAGATGTTTGCTGACCTTGTTCTCGGCGTTCAACACCCAGACGAAGTGGCCTTCGTTACCCATTTGCAGCGCGCCAGCAGGGATCACGACCGCATTTTGCTGCGTATCCACCAGCATACGTGCGTTCACAAACTGATTCGGGAACAGGGCATCATCCTGATTATCAAAACGGGCTTTGAGCTTGATGGTGCCGGTGGTGGTATCGATTTGGTTATCAAGGCTCAGCAGTTTGCCGGCGCTAAGTTTTGTGGTGTTGGTGCGGTCCCAGGCTTCAACGCTCAGCGTTTCACCGGCCTTCTGCGCTTTAATCACCGTGGCAATGTCGTTTTCCGGCAGGGTGAATATAAGGTCTATCGGGTGCGTTTGCGTCAGCACGACAATCCCGTTGGTGTCGCCGGTGGAAATCTGGTTCCCGATATCAACCTGCTTCAGGCCAACGCGACCGTCTATTGGCGCGGTAACGCGGCTCCAGTTTAGCTGCAACTGGGCGCTGGCAACGCTTGCTTCATCGGCCTTAACCGTGCCAAGCGAGGATTCAACCAGCGACTGCTGAGTGTCCAGATCCTGGCGGGAAACCAGGTTAGTTTTCACCAACTGCTGATAACGGGCCAGGTCGCGACGAGCGTTAGCAAGCGTGGCCTGATCCTTAGCGAGCTGCCCCTGCGCCTGCGCCAGGGCAACTTTAAACTGGCTAGGGTCGATTTCAGCCAGCAGGTCACCGGCTTTTACCTGCTGACCTTCCTGGAAATGAATAGCAAGCAGCTGCCCGTCAACGCGGCTGCGCACGGTCACGGTATTGGCCGCGGTGATGGTACCAAGGCCGGTTAAGTAATGCGGCACGGCTTCACTGGTTGCAGTTGCGGCCTGAACCGGGGCCAGCGCACCGCCTCGCATCCCGCGACGGCCGCCCTGGGCTTGCGTCTGGCCAGCTTTCGCCTGTGGCTGGTTCTCCGGGGCGGAATTATGGCTTCGCCAGAACCAGGCGGCGGCAATTACCACCAAAATAAATGCTGCAATCCACAACCAGCGAGAAGTCTGTGTGCCTTTCATAAATGACGTGTTCTCTTCCTGAAACGATTAGGCTTAATGTTACTAGTTTAGTAATCAATAGCCCCGTAATGATGGAGGAAATATGAAGTACTGTCAGATTAGCAACATATCGCGGGTAAGTGCTGTTTTCGTGGCCAAATAAATTCGTTCACCTCGATGCTTTTTCCGGGGTGTTGCGCATAGTCTTGCGTAAAAGATAGCCGCCTCACGAAATGAAAAATAAACTGTGGTTTATGCATTAAATATAACCTATAGTTTATGAGGTGAGTGATGACATGGACCGTAATTTTTACCGACTATTTCTATTTTTGGTATCAGGCGCAGCCTTTGGATCTCCGCAAACGGCTCGCGGCAGCCTTCGGAAATCTTGAGTTCTGGGGGCCTGAGTTGAGCCGTCCGCAGGCTGATACAGTAAAAGGCTCCCGCTATCCCAATATGAAGGAGCTGCGCCTGCTGTGGCGGGGGAAGCCGTATCGAATATTTTTTGCTTTTGATCCAAGGCGCAGGGCCGTTGTGCTGTGCGGTGGAGATAAATCAGGTAACAAACGGTTTTATGAGACTTTGATAAAAGTGGCTGATACGCAGTTGGCGCACCACCTGGCAGAACTGGAGAGTGAATATGAAAACCTTAACTGAAGTGATTGCCGGGTTCTCGCCGGAAGACCAGGCAGAGATCCGAAAAATGACCGAAGTCCTAATTCTGGAAACTGGCCTGCAGCTGGTGCGTGAAGAGCAGGGACTTTCTCAAAAGCAAGTGGCGCAAAAAATGGGTATTTCGCAGCCGGCGATAGCCGCCATCGAACAACGCGGTAACGATCTTAAGGTTCTTACCCTCAAGCGCTACGTTGAGGCCCTGGGCGGCAAACTTTCGCTGCATCTGGAATTTCCGGAAAAGGACAGGCGTTTTCAGATATAAAAAAACCGCAGAAGGCCTGCGGTTTAGTTGATGAGTCGAGTTTTGAGATGATTATCTGAAGACGACGTCTGCCCAGCGGGCAAGCCCCTGGGTTACCGAGCCGAAGTCATCGCCTCCGGCAATCGGGATATTCGGCAACTGTTGGGCCAGAGCATGGCGCAGCAGCGGAGAACGTGCGCTGCCGCCGGTCAGGTAGATAACCTCGGGCCTGGCGTTGCTGTTTTCCATTGCCAGCGTGACCTGCTCCATGATGCGATGCAGCGGCTGGCTGATGGCGGTTTCCAGCGCCTGCTGGCTGATGTCGCAGCCCACTTCATGGGCAATAAACGGCAGCATGGTGGCAACCTGTTGGCTATTGGACAGCGCAATTTTGCTCTCTTCTGCCGCACGGACGAGACGATAGCTCAGGCGCTGACGCCAGACTTTTTGCAGGTAAGCTACTTTCTCCGGCTCACGCGCGTCGCGCACAAGCTCGTTAAGAGAGCGCCCGTTAGCCGTGCTGTAGAAGTCGTTCTGCGCCGGAACATCGTTAATCGCCACCGCGTTCCACCAGGGCAATACCGGCAGCGCGATGCCTTTCTCCGTCTGGCCGCCCATACCGAGCAGCGGCGCCAGCTGTTTGAAGGCCAGCATAATATCCAGGTCGTTACCGCCCACGCGGCAGCCGCTGTGGCCGAGCAGGCTTTGCTCCCGGTCACGGCGCTGGTGCCATTCTGGCCCCATCAGCAGCACCGAGCAGTCGGTGGTACCGCCGCCGATATCGACTACCAGCACCTGTTTTTCTTCCTGCAGCGTGGCTTCAAAATCAAGCCCTGCGGCAACAGGTTCAAACTGGAACACAACGTCGCGGAAGCCAGCGCGGTGCGCGGCGCGCTCCAGAATACCCTGAGCCTGCTGGTTGGCCTCTTCGCCGCCGAGCCCCTGGAAGTTAATCGGCCGGCCAATCACCGCCTGATCGATAGTCCCGGTAAGCTGGCTTTCTGCCTGCTTGCGAATGTGCAGCATCATGGCGCAGACCAGGTCTTCAAACAGCGCGACCTGCTGCGGCTTCAGGCCGGTGGCGCCCAGGAAGGACTTCGGCGATTTAACGAAGTAGACCTCTTCCGGATCTTCCATGTACTGGCTAAGCGAATTCAGACCGAACTTCACGCTGCCGGGCAGCACGTCGATATCTTCTTCGCGGTTAAAGCTCACCGCCCGGCGCAGCAGCGCCTGGGTTTCACTGCCCGTGGCCGGGACTTCATGGTGGCGGAAAAGCCACTCGCTTACCGCTTCACGCGTAGGCGCGCAAAGCATAGAAGGCAGCAGCGATGAACCGTTTTCCATCTCTAACAACTGTGGCTTACCGTCGCGCATAATGGCGACAGAACAGTTCGCCGTCCCGTAGTCAAAACCGATTTTCATTTTCTTTAATTATCCCCATGCCAGTGAGAAGGGGGGCGACTTTAGCCCAATGACGAGCCGCGGGCAACTGAATATCAAAGCAAGGCAGAAATCTGTATTTAGCGGTATGCTAAATGTGCAGCGTTGTTCGCCTAATGCCCTCATTCTCTTCAGGATTATTTATGTACACCCTTAGCTATCAACCGCCTTATGACTGGCCCTGGATCCTCGGTTTTTTACAGGGGCGTGCCGTTGAGGGCGTGGAAATTGTCACCGGGAATTGCTATCAGCGCAGCTTCGCGCTGGGTGAGCATGCCGGGCTGGTTACGCTTGAGCCAGATGAAGAAAATCTTTGCCTCAACGTGACGCTGAGCGACGGGCTGCTGCCTGTGGCAGAGGCGGTTTTGCAGCGCGTGAGAAACTTACTGGACCTGGACAGAGACCCGCAGCAGGTTCTGAGCAGCCTCGGGGAGCTGGCGGCTGCGCGTCCGGGCTTGCGCCTGCCGGGATGTATGGATCCCTTTGAGCAGGCTATCCGGGCGATCCTCGGGCAACTGGTGAGCGTGGCGATGGCGGCAAAGCTTACGGGCAAAGTGGCCAGAGCCTACGGCACGAAGCTTGAGGGGCAGGACGGCTGGTATCTGTTCCCGGATGCCGGGACGTTGGCGAATGGAGATATTCAACGGCTGAAGTCTCTGGGGATGTCGCTCAAACGGGCAGAGGCCATCGTGCATCTGGCTGGAGAGGTGACGAAGGGACAGTTCCCGCTACTCCTGCCGGAGGACGTTGAGCTGGGGGTGAAAACCTTAATTATGTTACCGGGAATCGGGCGCTGGACGGCGAACTACTTCGCCCTGCGCGGCTGGCAGGCCAGCGATGTTTTCCTGCCTGATGACTACCTGATTAAACGACGCTTTCCCGATATGACTACCGCAGAAATCCGCCGTTATGCCGAACGCTGGCAGCCGTGGCGGTCTTATGCGCTGCTGCATATCTGGTATAGCGACGGCTGGACTCCGGTCAGTTAATCCCGAAATAGCTGTTGTTCAGCAGCAGCTCCAGCGGCTGCGGCTGGACGATAGTTTCACCATAGATAAGATCCAGCCCGATGCCCGACAGCGTATCCATGACCAGCGGCATATCTGCCGGGCCAGCGATGGTTTGCAGCGCCATACGCTGGGCGTGACCGTGAACAATTGTCACCATCATTTCGTCCATCAGATTGCAGTGCACGTTGAGGATCAGGTCAGGGTCCAGCATCACGTAGTCAAACAGATGGTGGCTCAGGGTGTTAAACAGTTCCAGATCGCGCCCCACGTGGCTCAGCACCATGCGGCAACCGGCTTTACGCAGCCGCTTCAGGTTGGCATAAACACGTTGTGGTTCAGCCAGCAGGTCGCTGCTTTGAATGGTCAGATGCAGCAGGCGAGGCGGCATTCTGCTGGTGGAAAGCTGGTCTAGCAGCTCATTAACAAAAGTATCGCTGACCAGCCCGGCGCCGGACACCGGCAGCGCCACGCCAAAGCCTTTCCTCGCCACTTGCCCGGCAAATTTATCAAAGAACTCGCTAAATACGCGGCGATCCAGCGCGTGGTGCAGCGACGGGTCGGCCAGGCCTGCACGGAACGCCGGTTCGTTGATGACGTCACCTTCGCTGCCCCAGAAGCGCAGGGTGAGCAGATAGAAACAGGTGGACTCAGGGATACGCGGCGGCGCAATGGCCATCGCTATCATCAGGATCGGGTTGTCTTTGATAACCTGCCACTGCTCGTCGAGCGGCATGGTATCGCGCCCTTGTTCCATATAATGGCGGTGCGGTTCATACACGGTGACCTGGCCGCGGCCGTTATTTTTAGAGGCGTAGCAGGCAATATCGGCCTGTGAGAGCACTTCAGAGGCAATGGCATTATCGCCGTCAATATGCGTGATCCCCGCGCTCGCGCCGATGCGGTGCAGGCGGCCGTCCCACATGAAATGATAGTCGTTGATGCTGCGAATGATTCGCTCAGAGATATAGCGCGCGTTTTCGGTGGAGCAATCCGGCAGCAGCAGGCCAAACTCGTCCCCGCCGAGGCGGGCAAGGAAATCACCGGTTCGCAGCATGCTCAGCATCATGGCCGCCAGCTCCCGCAGCAGAGCATCGCCTGCGGCATGGCCAGCAGAGTCATTCACGGCCTTAAAACGATCGAGATCGATAAACACCAGCGCGTGATGCTGACGGTGCTCAATCGCGCCCTGCAGCAGACGCTTAAGGTGATTTTCAAAGCTTACCCGGTTCGCCAGATGCGTCAGGCTATCGTGCGAGGCGCTGTAGCTCAGCTGCTTGAGCATTTTCCGCGATTCAGTTACGTCCTGAATAACCAGCACCGAGCCAATACTCTGGCCGTCGAGCGTGGTGAGCGGCGTAATGGTGTAATGGATGTCGTAGCTGCCGCCGTTGCGGCAGTGCAGTACAACATCTTGCTCAATGGCGCTGCGGGAGAAATCGCCGCTGTGAATGTTTTCCATTACCGGGCCGTTATCGCCGAAAGTAATGCGCAGAATCGACAGGATGTGCTGCCCAATGGCCGCCTCCTGCGCCCAGCCGCTAAGTTTCTCGGCAATCGGGTTCATAAAGCTGACGTTCATGTCGACATCGGTACAGATAACCGCTTCACCGATAGAGTCCAGCGTGATGTGCAGCCGCTCTTTCTCTTGGTACAGCGCTTCGTTTAGCTGCTTGACCTCGGTCATGTCCATATTAATGCCGAGCAGCCTTTCCACGTCGCCGTTCTTATTCAGCACGCGGTTGGCCAGGGAGCGAATATGGCGTATGCCGTCCTTAACGTGGATACGGAATTCAAGCTTGAAGGGGAGGCGATTTTTTAACGACTCGCGAATGACCGCTTCCGAGTGCGCCAGATCTTCTTTCAGCAGGCTGTCCAGCCACAGCTGGTAGGTGGGTTTGGTGTGCGGCGGAACGTCATAAAGCTCGAACATTCGCTTATCCCAGCTAATGACATCGTTGGTCAGATCCCACTCCCAGATACCGATGCCGCCGGCCTCATTGGCAAGCGTAATGCGTTCCATCAGCCGCTTGTTAATCCACTCGGTGTGTTTCAGGTCGTTAATGTCTTCAATCTGGGCGATGTAATAGAGCGGGCTACCGTCCGTATGGCGCACGACGGAAACGGTGAGCATGGCCCACACGACATTCCCCGCGCTGGTGTAGTAGCGCTTTTCCATCGAATAGCTATTAATGCGGCCTGATGCCAGCTTGCTCAGGTGCTGGAGATCAAGGTTTAAATCCTCGGGCCAGGTGATTTGCTGGAAGGTGAGGTTGCGCAACTCTTCGCCGGAATAGCCCAGGAATTTACACAGGGACTTATTCACCTGCAGCCAGTTGCCTTCGGTTGACACCAGCGCCATCCCGATAGCCGAGTATTCCATGGCGTTACGAAAACGCGTTTCGCTCTCGGTGATGTGCTTGCGCTCTTTACGAGAGGAGTACATGACCATCGTAATCACGTTGGCCGGCAGCAGAATCAGCAGGAACGGCAGCCACGGCGCATATTCCAGCACGCGCGGGTGCGGGGTCACCATCGGGAACTTACCGATGGCTATCATCGCGGACACCATCATTAGCGTGGCCAGGAAGATAATAAAGGCTTCCAGGCGCGGCAGCCTGATAGCGCTCCACATCAGAATGACGATGATAAAGGTGAACGGCCACGGCAGATAAATTAATGAGAAATAGCTCAGCGCCAGGGTTACGGCAAACGTGGCGATGGTTTCAAACAGCAGGGACGCTTTACGGTGGCGCAGCAAATAATAAGGCTTGAACAACAGCCCTGCCGGCATCAGCGCCAGCGCACCGATGGACTCCGAGAGCATCCATATTAAGAAGGTTTTCAGCGCCGACGCGTCCACCGGTACCGGCAACATCGTGACCAGCAGGCCGCCGGCAAGTGGCGGGACGATTGCGCTGCAAATAGCCAGCTTTGCCCAGTTATTGAGGTTTTGTAAGGGGTTCTTTCGCGGTAAAAAACGGCGCAAAAGCACCGCGCCCAGCAGCGCTTCAACCAGGTTTATCGCAGTTAGCGTGACGTTCAGCCAGTTAAAGGGAAAAAGGGCGGAACTTGCCGCAATGCTGCCCAGCGCACAGGCTGCGGCAATTAACGGCCATTGGCGAATGGGAGTACGGAAAAACGCCGCCATGATTAACGCGGTGGTAAACCAGATAGGCACCAAATCGGTACCTTTTAGCGTCAACTCCATGGAATAGAGGGTAAAAATAAAGCTGAGTAACCCTAAGCCCACCAGCAGTATCAGCGAATGGAAGGCGGTTTCTGTTTGTCTGTTTTTTATAATCATTACCGCAAATCCGCTTAGACACTGCCGCCAGGAGCAATGCCCGGATGCATATAAATAAAGAATCGGTTTATGCTAGTACAAACAATTTACAATTCCTATGCTCGCTTGTCAGAATTTACCTACAGAGCGTCAGAAATTGCGTAGTCAAATCACGTAATTAAATAATTCCACTTTAACGGGGCTTCAGGGGATAACGCTCGGTCATGCCGTTGCCACTTTATCACGCACCCGCAGCGCAATTTCGCGATTGCAGCGGGTAAGAGGCTGGAATCAAACGGCGGTTGTCCCTATAATTGCGGCGTTTGACGCCTCCGCGTCGTCCTTCCAACACTTTTCGTATTCAGGCCGTAAATAATATGACCGATCAGTCTCATCAATGCGTCATCATCGGGATAGCCGGCGCATCGGCTTCAGGGAAAAGCCTCATTGCCAGCACGTTGTATCGTGAACTGCGCGAGCAAGTCGGCGATGAACACATTGGTGTCATTCCAGAAGACAGTTATTACAAAGATCAAAGCCATCTGTCGATGGAAGAGCGTGTAAAAACCAACTACGATCACCCGAGCGCAATGGATCACAACCTGCTTTTCCAGCATCTACAAACGCTGAAATCAGGGAACGCTATTGAGCTGCCGGTGTACAGCTACGTTGAGCATACCCGTACCGGCCAGACGGTTCATCTGGTGCCGAAGAAAGTTATCATTCTGGAAGGCATTCTGCTGCTGACCGATGCGCGCCTGCGCCAGGAAATGAACTTTTCTATCTTCGTTGATACGCCGCTGGACATCTGCCTGATGCGCCGCATGAAGCGCGACGTTAACGAGCGCGGGCGTTCAATGGATTCCGTGATGGCACAGTACCAGAAAACGGTACGCCCGATGTTCCTGCAGTTTATTGAACCTTCCAAGCAGTATGCCGACATTATCGTGCCGCGCGGCGGGAAAAACCGCATTGCCATCGATATCCTGAAAGCCAAAATCAGCCAGTTCTTTGAATAACACTCTTTGCGAGCGCGCGTAAGCCGCTCGCTTTTACGTTGAATCCCTCATCCATTGCTCATTGGCTATCGTCGGCGCTCTGTGGCAGTGTGTGTAAAATTGAGATTGATAAGGAGAATCTGCGATGCGCCTTTGCGATCGTGATATCGAAGCCTGGCTGGATGACGGCCGTTTAGCGATTACCCCTCGCCCTCCGGTTGAACGCATCAACGGCGCAACCGTAGACGTCCGCCTTGGCAATAAATTCCGCACCTTTAGCGGCCATACCGCGGCTTTTATCGATCTCAGCGGCCCTAAGGATGAAGTTTCCGAAGCGCTTGAACGCGTCATGAGCGACGAGATCGTGCTGGATGAAGGAGAAGCCTTCTTCTTACACCCGGGTGAGCTGGCGCTGGCGGTGACGCTGGAGTCCGTCACGCTGCCGGACGATCTGGTCGGCTGGCTCGATGGCCGTTCGTCGTTAGCCCGTCTTGGCCTGATGGTGCACGTGACCGCCCATCGAATCGATCCGGGCTGGCATGGCTGTATCGTCCTTGAGTTCTACAATTCAGGTAAGCTGCCGCTGGCGCTGCGTCCGGGCATGATGATTGGGGCGTTAAGCTTTGAGCCGCTTTCCGGGCCAGCCGCGCGGCCATATAACCGTCGGCAGGACGCAAAGTACCGCGATCAGCAGGGTGCGGTAGCAAGCCGTATCGATAAAGACTAAATCGTTGTGCATTGCTCGCCCTGCGGCGAGCGACATGGAGAATGCTATGAGACGACTTTTAACCACGTTGATGATTCTGCTGGTTGTGCTGATAGCCGGCCTGACCTCACTTGTGTTGTTGGTTAACCCTAACGACTTCCGTGGTTATATGGTTCGTCAGGTTGAGGCCCGTAGCGGCTATAGCCTTGAGCTCGAAGGGCCGCTGCGCTGGCACGTCTGGCCGCAGCTGAGTATTCTTTCCGGCCGTATGTCATTGACCGCGCCGGGCGCCAGCCAGCCGATGGTGAGCGCGGAAAATATGCGCCTTGACGTGGCGCTGATCCCACTGCTGTCTCATCAGCTCCAGGTTCGCCAGGTGATGCTGAAAGGCGCGGTAATTCAGCTGACGCCGGAGGCCGAAGCACAGCGTTCGAAAAATGCTCCGGTAGGCCCGAAAGGTACCGTGAGCGAACCCGACGCCGACCGCGGTTGGTCCTTTGACGTTTCGAAGCTCAAAGTGGTCGATAGCGTGCTGGTCTTCCAGCATATCAACGATGAGCAAATCACCGTCCGCAATATTAATCTGCAGATGGAACAGGACGATAAGCGTCAGGCGCATATTGAATTTAGCAGCCGCGTTAACCGCGATCAGCGTGATTTAGCACTTTCGTTAACCGCCGATGTGGACCTGAGCGACTACCCACAGCAGATAAACGCCACGCTGAGCCAGATTGATTACCAGCTTCACGGGGCGAGTCTCCCCGCGACCGGCATCAGCGGCACGGGTGCGCTGCAGCTCGGCTGGCGAAATGCCGATAACCAACTGTCTCTGAGCCAGATACAGGTCACCGCCAACGACAGCGATCTGCAGGGCAATCTCAGCGTGAAGCTGCAGAATAAGCCGCAGTGGACGGTAGAATTACAGTCTCACCTGCTGAACCTCGACAAGCTGGTGGCGAATTCTTCGGCCGCAGATAGCGGTATTAATCAACAGGCACAGCAGGCCCAGCAGCCAAGCCGCCCTGGCCCGGTGATAGCCGAAGAGCAGGGTGAGAAAAACTATCACAGCCTGCGTGATTTTAATGCCGCGGTGAATATCAAGGCCGGTGAAGTCCGCTGGCGTGGCCTGGGCTTCACCGACGTTCAGTCAGCGCTGCTGAACCAGGACGGCAAGCTCAGTATTAACCAGCTCAGCGGCAAGCTGGGGCAGGGCACGCTGTCGCTGCCGGGCTCTCTGGATGCCAGCGGCGATACGCCAGAGCTTGCTTTCCAGCCGCAGGTAAAAAATATTGAAATAGGCGATATTCTAACCGCCTTTGATTACCCGATCGCGCTGACCGGAAAACTGTCGATGAGCGGTAACTTCAGCGGTGAACGCCTGGATGCGGAAGATTTCCGCAGCGGCTGGCAAGGCGACGCTCAGCTTGAACTGGCGCACTCGCGGCTGCAGGGCATGAACTTCCAGCAGCTGATCCAACAGGCGGTCAGCCGCAGCAGCGAAGGTGTCGACGGGCAGCAAAACCTCGATAACTCCACCCCACTGGATCATTTCTCGACCTCGGCATCGCTGGATAACGGGCTTCTGACCTTGAACAATATGGTCGGTGAGTCCAGCGTATTGTCCCTGACCGGCAACGGCACGAT
Source organism: Cedecea sp. P7760 (assembly GCF_013386425.1). NCBI lineage: Bacteria > Pseudomonadati > Pseudomonadota > Gammaproteobacteria > Enterobacterales > Enterobacteriaceae > Cedecea > Cedecea sp. P7760. The sequence goes on from NZ_JACARU010000063.1 coordinate 23,827, forward strand.
GGATCTGGTGAAAGAAATCTGTGATACCCACTTTGCGATTAAAGTCAGAGACGGCTGGCAGGGTAGCAACAGCAAGCTGATTGAAGCGCTGAAAACAACGGCCGTTCCGCTGCGCGTTTATGGGCCCTGGCAGGAGCTAAATTACACGCTGCAGGTCGATCAGGCTCTGCGTAAGCAGCTGCAGGATGAAGCTAAGCGCCGACTCAACGACTGGCTGGATAAGAATAAAGACAGTGACAAAGCGAAAGACGCTAAGCAGCTGATGAATAAACTCTAACGAGCAGGCTGCAATAAAAAAACCGGCATTTGCCGGTTTTTTTATACCTCTGTTTTATACCTCGTAATCCAGCAGGCTCTCTTCCTGCAGACGCGGCACTATCTGTACTTTATTCACCCTGTGGTTTACCACCTCGAGCGTCTTAAGCAAATAATTGCCCACCTCAACGGTTTCACCCTCGGCAGGCACGTGCTGTAAATGCTCCATCAGCAGCCCGGCAATGGTGTGGTATTCACGCTTATCGTCCAGGGGCAGGGCGATATACTGCACCAGATCGTCCAGCGGCATGTGGCCGTTCGCCGTCCAGCTGCCGTCCGCATTTTTCTGGATATCATGGCGGGCATCAATCTCTTCCACTTCATTTGGTAGATTGCCGGCAATGGTTTCCATCACGTCGCTGAGCGTCACGATCCCTTCTACCGAGCCAAATTCGTCCACTACAAAGGCAAAATGGGTGCGCGCGTTGCGGAACTGTTCCAGCGCCTGCAGCAGCTGCAAGGCTTCGGGGAAGACCAGCGGCTGGCGAATCAGCGGCGCAATGTCCAGGGCTTCACCGTGCAGAGACTGCTGCAGCAAATCGATGACGTGTACCACGCCGAGGATCTCTTCCCCGTCATCGGTCACCACAATGCGTGTGTGCTTGTTTTTGTCCAGCAGCTCCCGAATCTGCTCTTCCGGCGCGGCGATGTTCAGGTGCTCCACATCGTGACGGGAAGTCATGATGCTGCTGACGCTGCGCTGATTCAGGTGCAGCACGCGTTCGATCATGCGCGTCTCCTGCGGGTTGAAAATATCGCTGTCTATGCCGCTGTCGGCTATCAGTGACGCGGTTTGGGCGTCCAGCTCGGCTTCTTCTTTTTTACCGTTCAGCAGCCGCAGTACGGCCTCGGCGGTGCGCTCGCGCAGCGACTGATTGGCAGAAAGAAAGCGTCGACGGTTAAAAATAGCCAGCTGATTCAGCGATTCAATCATTACCGAGAAACCGATAGCCGCGTAGAGATAACCCTTTGGAATCTGATAGCCAAAGCCGTCGGCCACCAGGCTAAAACCAATCATTAGCAGGAAACTCAGGCACAAAATGACGATGGTCGGGTGGCTGTTGACAAACTTCGTCAGCGACTTGCTGGCCAGCACCATCAGCCCGATGGCAATAATGACCGCGGTCATCATGACCGCAAGATGGTCGACCATGCCGACGGCGGTGACGACCGAATCCAGGGAAAACACGGCATCCAGGATAACAATTTGCGCCACCACGGGCCAGAATCTGGCGCCTCGCTTTTGCGTGTGTTGTTCGCTGTCCTTACCTTCCAGCCGCTCATTCAGCTCCATGGTGGCCTTAAACAGCAGGAACAGGCCGCCCAACAGCATAATCAGGTCCCTGGCGCTGAAGCTGAACTCGTGGAGAGTAAAGAGTGGCCGGGTGAGGGTCACCAGCCATGAAATCGAGGCCAGCAGCAGCAAGCGCATGATCATCGCCAGCAGCAGTCCCGTTACGCGAGCGCGGTCGCGAAGTTTGGGGGGCAGTTTTTCGGCGAGGATAGCAATGAAAACGAGGTTATCAATGCCCAGAACCAGTTCGAGAACGACCAGGGTAACTAACCCGGCCCAGATTGAGGGGTCGGCAATCCATTCCATACGGGGTTTACAGCCTTTTTAACTTGCGGGCAAATGCCACACTGAAATGATGGATAATTGTCTAAAAAAAAGCAACGTTTGCCTGAGATTAATCCGTAATGGCTTATATTCTTGTCAGCATGAAGCGAAATATCCCATTGGTTATTGTGGTTAATAATTAAAGAGGTGCTTTGATTTTGTATTTTATTAATGAATCAACCACTATGAGATAGTTCTGCATATTCTTAGGGCGATTGTCTGATTAATTTTGCTGTCAATATAAAGAAATTCCTAAAATATTATTATTGCGTGGTTCATATTATTCTTAAAAGTCCGGTTACTGCCTTTTGTCTCCTTGCCTGCTGAGTTTTAAGCTGCAACAATCCTTATCGATGATTAGCAATGAATGTGTTTTTTATACATTGGTTAATAGTTCGCCCCAGCATTTTCATAAATCTGATGGTCTGATTTCAATATCTTAATGGATATTTGAATTCGCCCGACCATGAGTATTGTTTACCATTTTCAGTAGGTTGGTGACTGTGAGCCAGGGGCGGTAGCGTGCCCGGATGCGGCCAGACAACAGCAAGTCATGGAGTCATCAGAATGTCGGGAAATAAGCTTATTTTAGGAATAATGCCAATTATCTCGCTCTCTGAATATGTTCAATTCTGTACTTCATCCTCACGGCTAATTGCTTGCTTGTTTTATTCGCTCAGGATAATTACTCTGCCATAGTGATAAATATTCAATGATAAAATACAAACTTAAGTTGATGCCTTTATTGGTGTCAGTCACCCTGATGAGCGGCTGCACGGTATTTCCCGGCAGCAATATGTCGACATCGGGAAAGGACGTCATCAAACAACAGGATGCCGATTTCGACCTCGATAGAATGGTCAATGTCTATCCATTAACGCCTCGTCTGGTGGAACAGCTGCGGCCGCGTCCGGTCGTCGCCCAGCCGAATGCCGGGCTGGACAAAGATATCGCTAATTACGAGTATCGCGTCGGGCCGGGGGATGTTTTAAACGTCACGGTCTGGGACCATCCGGAATTAACCACGCCGGCGGGCCAGTATCGTAGCTCGAGCGACGCCGGTAACTGGGTGCAGCCTGATGGCACCATGTTCTACCCCTACGTAGGAAAGGTCAGCGTAACCGGCAAAACGCTGGCAGAAATTCGCGGCGATATTACCAGTCGCCTTGCGCAGTACATTGCCCAGCCGCAGGTGGACGTGAATATCGCTGCCTTCCGTTCGCAAAAGGCCTATGTTTCCGGGCAGGTCAATAAGTCCGGACAGCAGCCCATCACCAACGTCCCGCTGACTATTCTTGACGCCATCAACGCGGCGGGCGGTTTAACCGATGCGGCAGACTGGCGCAACGTCGTGCTGACCCACAAAGGGCAGGAAAAACGTATTTCCCTGCAGGCGCTGATGCAAAACGGCGACCTGAGCCAAAACCATCTGCTTTACCCCGGCGACATCCTCTTTGTTCCGCGAAATGACGATCTGAAAGTGTTTGTCATGGGCGAAGTGAAGAAACAGGCCACGCTCAAAATGGACTTCAGCGGCATGACGCTGACCGAAGCGTTGGGCCAGGCCGAAGGTATCGATCTCACGTCTTCGAACGCCAGCGGCATCTTCGTTATTCGTCCGCTCAAAGGTCAGACTCAGCAAAACGGCAAGATTGCCAATATTTATCAGCTTGATATGTCCGACGCGACTTCGCTGGTGATGGGCACCGAGTTCCAGCTGCAGCCTTATGACGTGGTGTACGTGACCACCGCACCAGTTTCCCGCTGGAATCGCCTGATCAACCAGCTTCTGCCAACCATCAGCGGCGTTCGCTACATGACCGATACCGCCAAAGATATCCACACCTGGTAACGCGCTATGTTCAACAAAATACTTGTGGTTTGCGTGGGGAACATCTGCCGTTCCCCCACGGCTGAACGTCTGCTCAAACGCTACCATCCGGAACTTAGCGTCAGCTCTGCGGGGCTGGGTGCGTTGGTAGGGAAGGGCGCCGATGCCGGTGCCGTTGAAGTCGCCGGGCGGCACGACCTTTCTCTGGAAGGGCATTTAGCCCGGCAGGTTTCCGGGCGCCTGTGCCGGGAGCATGACCTGATTCTGGCGATGGAAAAACGCCACATCACCACGCTTTGCGAAATGGCGCCAGAGATGCGCGGCAAAGTGATGCTGTTTGGCCATTGGGATGCAGAGAGAGAAATTCCCGATCCCTACCGCAAAAGCCGCGATGCCTTCGAAGCGGTCTACAGCATGCTCGACCTTTCTGCCCAAAAGTGGGCTAACGCACTTAACGCTCATCAGGGATAACAATGACAGAGAAAGTACGCCGTTCGAGCGCCCCGACCGAGGGCAATGACGAAATTGATATCGGCCGTTTGTTTGGCACCGTGCTGGAGGCTCGCTGGTGGGTTATCGGTATCACCGGCCTGTTCGCGGCGCTGGCCGTGGTCTATGCGCTGTTCGCGACGCCGGTGTATAAGGCCGACGCGCTGGTGCAAATCGAACAAAATGCCGGTAACACGCTGGTGAATGACATCAGCTCCGCGCTGAGCAATAAGCCCCCGGCGTCTGCCGCAGAAATTCAGCTGATTCAGTCTCGCCTGGTGCTGGGTAAAACCGTGGACGATCTGAACCTGGATATTTCGGTGAGCAAGAACACCTTCTGGCTGTTCGGGGCCGGCTGGGACCGGCTGCAGGGGCATCAGAACGACACGGTTAACGTCACCACTTTCACCCTCCCGGCGGGAATGAACAAAGACACCTTTACCGTTGAAGTCCTGAACGACAAACAGTATCAGCTAACCAGCGACAATGGTTTTAGCGCCAAAGGTGAAGTGGGCAAGCCGCTGAGCAAAGGCGGCGTCACGATGCAGGTTGACGGCATCAAGGCCCAGCCGGGTGATAATTTCACCGTGGTGAAGTACTCCACGCTCGGTATGATCAACCAGCTTCTGGGCAACCTGACGGTGACCGAAAACGGGAAAGATACCGGCGTGCTTAGCCTGTCTTATACCGGGGAAGATAAAGATCAGATCCGCGCGATTCTGGACAGCATCACCCGTAACTATCTTGCTCAGAACGTGCAGCGTAAATCTGAAGAAGCTTCCAGAAGCCTGAAATTCCTGGCCGAGCAGCTGCCGGAAGTTCGCCACAATCTGGATTCGGCTGAAAACAAACTCAACGCTTATCGCCAGCGCCAGGATTCGGTGGACTTGTCCCTCGAGGCGAAATCGCTGCTGGACTCCGTGGTGAATATTGACTCTCAGCTGAATCAGCTGACCTTCAAAGAAGCGGAAATTTCCAAGCTGTATACCAAAGTTCACCCATCATATCGCACGCTGCTGGAGCAGCGCAGAACGCTTGAAGACCAGAAAGCTCGCCTGACCAACAGCATCGCTGCGATGCCAAAAACCCAGCAGGAAATTGTGCGCCTGACCCGCGACGTGGAATCCGGGCAGCAGGTTTACATGCAGCTGTTAAACAAGCAGCAGGAGCTGAAAATTACCGAGGCCAGCACGGTGGGTGACGTCCGCATCGTTGACCCGGCGATTACGCAGCCGGGCATGGTGAAGCCACAGCGCGCTCTGGTGGTACTGGGCAGCATCATTCTGGGCCTTATCGTTTCGATTATTGGCGTGCTGCTTCGTTCGCTGTTTAAGGGCGGGATTGAAAGCCCGGCGGCGCTGGAAGAGGCGGGGCTTAGCGTCTACGCCAGCATTCCTCTTTCCGAGTGGCAGAAAACCCGCGACCAGGCCAACCTGCGGAATGCGAAAGGCACCAAACGCTTTAAGCAAAGTCAGCTGCTGGCGGTCGGGAACCCAACTGACCTGGCTATTGAGGCCATCCGCAGCCTGCGCACCAGCCTGCACTTCGCCATGATGCAGGCCTCCAACAACGTCCTGATGCTCACCGGGGTTAGCCCGTCAATCGGTAAAACTTTTGTATGTGCCAACCTGGCGGCGGTGATTAGCCAGACCAACAAGCGCGTGCTGCTGATGGACTGCGATATGCGCAAAGGTTATACCCACGAACTGCTGGGGACGACCAACGTGAACGGCCTGTCCGACGTGCTTTCAGGGCAGGGAGACATCACCCGTTGTGCGCAGAAAACCTCCGTGCCGAATTTTGACCTTATCCCGCGTGGGCAGGTTCCGGCCAACCCGTCAGAGCTGCTGATGAACGAACGCTTCGCCCAGTTGGTGAAGTGGGCCAGCGAAAATTATGACCTGGTGCTGATTGATACCCCGCCAATCCTTGCCGTCACGGACGCGGCGATTGTTGGCCGGCATGCTGGCACCACGCTGATGGTGGCACGTTATGCGGTGAACACGCTGAAAGAGGTGGAGACCAGCCTGAGCCGCTTCGAGCAAAACGGCATTGCGGTGCGCGGCGTTATCCTTAACTCGATCTTCCGCCGGGCTACCGGCTACCAGGATTACGGCTACTACGAATACGAATATAAGTCGGATGCTAAATAAGGTGATGGCCATGAACAGCAGCGCAGTAACTCGCCCGCTTATCTCTATTTATATGCCTACGTGGAACCGCCAGCAGCTGGCTATTCGGGCCATAAACTCGGTGCTGCGTCAGGATTATGACCACTGGGAAATGATTATCGTCGATGACTGCTCGGCCAGCTTCCAGCAGCTGCAGCAGTTTGTTGAGGATCTCGGCGATCCCCGGGTGCGTTACATTCACAACGACGTGAACAGCGGCGCCTGCGCGGTACGCAATCAGGCGATTCAGCTGGCGCAGGGAAGATTTATCACCGGCATTGATGATGACGATGAATGGACGCCGAACCGGCTATCGGTGTTCCTGTCCCATCAGCATCAGCTGGTCACCCACGCGTTTTTATACGCTAACGACTATCTGTGCGAAGGGCAGGTCTACTCGCAGCCGACCAGCCTGCCGCTGTACCCGAAGTCGCCGTATTCGCTCAAGCTGTTCTATAAGCGCAACATCATCGGCAACCAGGTGTTCACCTACGCCGGGCGCTTTAAGAGCAGCCTGTTTGATACCGAGCTGAAAGCCGCGCAGGACTACGACATCTTCCTGCGCATGGTGGTGGAATACGGCCAGCCGTGGAAGGTAGAAGAGGCAACGCAAATTCTGCACGTGAATCACGGTGAAATGCAGATAACCAAATCGCCGAAGAAATTTGCCGGTTATTTCCATTTCTACCGCAAGCACAAAGACAAGTTCGACCGGGGCAGCAAGAAATACCAGCTGTATACGCTCTACCAGATCCGCAACAAGCGCATGTCTTTGCGCACGCTGTTAGCCCTGCTGACGGTGCGCAACGGCAAGCGCCTCGCCGATAGCCTGCGGGGGAAATAAGCGTGCTGGAAGATTTACGAGCGAATAGCTGGAGCCTGCGCCCGTGCTGCATGGTGCTGGCCTACCGCGTTGCCCACTTCTGCTCGGTGTGGCGCAAGAAAAGCGTTATCAACAATCTCTGGGCGGCGCCGGTGCTTCTGGCCTACCGCTTCATTACCGAATGCCTGTTTGGCTATGAAATCCAGGCGGCCGCCACCATTGGTCGCCGCTTCACTATTCACCACGGCTACGCGGTGGTTATCAATAAGTTTGTCGTCGCGGGGGATGATTTCACCATCCGCCACGGCGTCACCATCGGCAACCGTGGCAACAGCCTGGCCTGCCCGGTGATCGGCAACGGCGTTGAGCTGGGCGCCAACGTGATTATCGTGGGCGACATCACCATCGGCAATAACGTGGCGGTGGGCGCGGGCAGCGTGGTGCTGGACAGCGTGCCGGACAACGCGCTGGTGGTGGGTGAAAAAGCGCGGGTGAAGGTGATCAAATGAACATCATGCAGTTTAATGTGCGCCTTGCTGAAGGCGGCGCGGCAGGCGTGGCGCTTGACCTTCATCAACGTGCTCGCCTGGCCGGATTATCTTCACGTTTTATCTACGGTTACGGCAAGGGCGGAAAGAAAAGCGCCAGCCACGATCTCTACCAGGACGTTGAAAAGCATACGCCGCGCCTGGTGTCCGTCGCCAATATCGCCCTGTTCCGTTTCCTGAATCGCGATCCGTTTGGCAACCTGAACAAGCTTTACCGCTGCGTCACCCGTAGCCAGCAGCCCGTGGTGCTGCATTTTCACGTGGTGCATAGCTACTGGCTGAACCTGGAAGAAATGGTGTCGTTTTGCCAGCGGGTGAAGGCGCATAAACCGGACGTGACCTTCGTCTGGACGCTGCATGACCACTGGAGCATTACCGGCCGCTGCGCTTTCCTCGACGGCTGCGAAGGCTGGAAAACGGGCTGCGTCAAATGCCCGACGCTGAACAACTATCCGCCGGTGAAGGTCGATAAGGCCCATCAGCAGGTGGAGGGCAAACGCCAGCTGTTCCGCGAAATGCTGGCACTTGGCTGCAGGTTTATTTCTCCCAGCCAGCACGTGGCGGAAGCCTTTAACCAGCTCTATGGGGCAGGGCGCTGCAAAATCATCAATAACGGTATCGACGTGGCAACCGAGGCGATTCTGGCCGAGCTGCCTGAAAGCGGCGTGGCAACGGCAAAACCCCGCGTGGCGATTGTGGCCCATGACCTGCGCTATGACGGCAAAACCAACCAGAAGCTGGTGCAGGCGATGATGGCGCTGGGGGACAGCATTGAGCTGCATACCTTCGGCAAGTTCTCGCCGTTTGAAGGCGCTAACGTGGTGAACCACGGCTACATGACCGACAAACGCGCGCTGATGAGCGAGCTGAATACCATGGACAGCCTGGTGTTCAGTTCCCGGGTGGATAACTACCCGCTAATCCTTTGTGAAGCGCTTTCTATCGGCGTGCCGGTGGTAGCGACGAGCAGCGAAGCGGCAGACGAAGTTCTGCGCAAGGTAGGCGGCAAGACTTTCACGCCTGAGCAGGTTCTGGCGCTGGTGCAACTCAAAAAAGCGCAGCTGGCGGAGCAGGTGTTCGCCACCGATTTAGCGACCTTCCGCGCAGCCAGCCGTCAGGCCTACAGCGGCAAACAGATGCTGGAGGAGTATGTCTCGTTCTATCAGGGTCTGTAGCTATCTGCTGCTGCCGTTTATCTATCTGGTGGTGAACGTCAAGCTGGCCTCCCTCGGGGAAAGTTTTCCGATAACCATTGTGACGTTCCTGCCGGCTATCTTGTTTTTGTATATTGAGCGCATCAACCTTAAAAAGCTGATGATTGCGCTTGGGGTAGGGGCCGGACTCACGGCGTTTAACTACATTTTTGGCCAGTCGCTGGACCCCGGCAAATACGTCACCTCAATGATGCTGTTTGTCTATATTGTGCTGATTCTCGGGATGACCTGGAGCTGCCGCTTCAAGACTATTTCACAGCGAAATCACCGTAAGATACTGCGCTTTTTCTATGGCGTGGTGGGGATTATCGTGGTGCTTGCCGCGGCGGAAATGGCCCAGATTATCCTGACCGGCGGCAGCAGTCTGATTGAGAAAATTTCGAAATTTCTCATTTACAGTAACAGCTACGTGCTCAACTTTATTAGCTTCGGCGGGCGACGCACCACGGCGCTCTATTTCGAACCCGCGTTCTTCGCCCTGGCATTAATCTCAATTTGGCTCAGCATCAAACAGTTTGGTATCAAAACGCCGAAAACTGATGTTATGATTCTTTTAGGGATAATCCTTTCAGGATCTTTCTCCGGGGTGATGACGTTTATTTTGTTTTACCTGCTGGAGTGGGCGTTCCAATACCTTAATAAAAGTGCCATTAAAAAGAAGTTGCCGTTAGCGATTATTTCTTTGGCGGTGTTTCTGATCGGTCTGGTGTTTGCATTTCCTTATATTGCAACCCGAATCGGTGATTTAGGCACGGAAGGATCTTCATCGTATTACCGCATAATTGGTCCGTTAGCCATGGTCGGTTATTCTCTGGCGAACGTTGATGGCGTTGTGCGTTTTGGTTCACTCTATGAATATGTCGCATCATTCGGAATATTCAACGGTGCGGACGTAGGGAAAACCGTGGACAATGGACTGTATCTGCTGATTATTTATTTCTCATGGTTTGCTGTATTAATGACCGTTGGCTATATGTGGCGAGTCATGAAAATGATGCGCAATGCATTTGGCAATAATGAGAATTATCGTGTTCAGCTTTGGTTGTTTATGCCTGTATCCTTGTTTTTTACCGGTTCAATTTTCAGTCCGGAATATGCATTTTTAATTGTTTGCCCATTTATTTTGCGTAAAGCAATTAAGGGTTCGCTGCCAGGAGGTGCGCAATAATGTTATTAAGTGTTATTACAGTCGCATGGCGTAATTATGACGGGGTAGTGAAAACCTGGCAATCACTGGCGCATCTGGCACAGGCCAAAGGCATTGAGTTTGAATGGATTGTCGTTGACGGCAATTCTCCGGACGGCACGGCCGAGTTTCTTGCTGGCCTGCAGGGCCAGTACAACCTGCGCTTTGTCAGCGAGAAAGACAACGGCATTTACGATGCGATGAACAAAGGGATCGCCATGGCGCAGGGGCGTTACGCGCTCTTTCTGAACTCCGGCGATGCCTTTCACCCTGAAATTGCCGGGGTGATTCATCAGCTGGCAGCCGAAGGCGAACGTGACAATGCGATGGTGATCGGCGATGCGCTTCTGGACTTTGGCGACGGCAATAAAATTCGCCGCAGCGCTAAACGTGGCTGGTATATCTATCACAGCCTGCCGGCAAGCCATCAGGCTATCTTTTTCCCGTTATCCGGCCTGCGTAAATACCCTTACGATCTGCAATATAAAGTCTCATCCGATTATGCGCTGGCGGCAAAAATGTATAAAAGCGGCTATGCCTTCAAACGTATCAAAGGCCTGGTGTCGGAATTCTCAATGGGCGGCGTCTCTACCTCTAATAACGTTGAGCTGTGCCGGGATGCAAAAAACGTGCAGCGTAAAATTTTACGCGTGCCGGGATTCATTGCAGAACTCTCTTTTCAACTGCGGTTAAAAACAACCGGCAAAGCCAAAGCGCTTTATAACAAAACCTAAAGCACACGGGAAATATTATGCAGGATTTAAGCGGCTTCAGTGTACCGAGGGGGTTTCGCGGCGCGAGCGGCATTAAAGTGCAATTGTGGTGGGCGGTACAGGCCACGCTGTTCGCCTGGTCACCACAGATTTTATATCCATGGCGTGCCTTTTTATTACGCATGTTCGGGGCGAAGGTAGGCAAAAAAGTTGTTATTCGTCCCTCGGTGAAAATTACCTACCCGTGGAAATTAACGCTTGGGGATTATGCCTGGGTTGGCGATGACGCGGTGCTTTATACCCTCGGCGAAATTACCATCGGCGCAAACTCCGTGGTGTCGCAAAAGTGTTATTTGTGCACCGGCAGCCACGATTATATGAGCCAGCATTTTGATATTACCCAGTCACCGATTGTTATCGGCGAAAAATGCTGGCTGGCAACGGATGTGTTTGTTTCCCCTGGCGTCACGATAGGCGATGGCTGCGTCGTGGGGGCAAGGAGCAGCGTTTATAAATCATTACCGGCGAACGCCGTTTGCCGGGGTAACCCGGCAGTAAAAATACGCGAACGCGCGTGAGCGCTCTTTATTTAAAGAAAAGCTCTTATTTTTATCTTCAATCATAGGAAATATCATGACTAAAGTAGCTCTCATTACGGGTGTCACCGGACAAGACGGCTCTTACCTGGCGGAATTCCTGCTGGAAAAAGGCTATGAAGTTCACGGTATCAAGCGTCGCGCCTCTTCTTTCAACACCGAGCGCGTGGACCATATTTATCAGGATCCGCACGCGGGCAACCCGAAATTCCATCTGCACTACGGCGACCTGACCGACACCTCAAACCTGACCCGTATTCTGTCTGAGGTGAAGCCAGATGAAGTGTACAACCTCGGGGCGATGAGCCACGTAGCGGTTTCTTTTGAGTCCCCGGAATACACCGCGGACGTGGACGCGATGGGCACCCTACGCCTGCTGGAAGCCATTCGCTTCCTGGGTCTGGAAAAGAAAACTCGCTTCTACCAGGCATCCACTTCAGAACTGTACGGCCTGGTGCAGGAAATTCCACAGAAAGAGACCACGCCTTTCTACCCTCGTTCCCCATACGCGGTAGCCAAGCTTTACGCCTACTGGATAACCGTTAACTACCGTGAATCCTACGGCATGTACGCCTGTAACGGCATTCTGTTCAACCACGAATCTCCACGCCGTGGCGAGACGTTCGTGACCCGTAAGATTACCCGCGCGATTGCCAACATTGCTCAGGGCCTGGAGAAATGCCTGTACCTCGGCAACATGGACTCCCTGCGCGACTGGGGCCATGCCAAAGACTACGTGAAAATGCAGTGGATGATGCTGCAGCAGGAAAAACCGGAAGACTTCGTCATCGCCACCGGCGTGCAGTACTCCGTGCGTCAGTTCGTGGAAATGGCTGCCGCGCAGCTCGGCATCAAGCTGCGCTTTGAAGGCCAGGGCGTGGAAGAGAAGGGCATTGTGGTATCCGTCACGGGCCACGACGCGCCGGGCGTGAAACCAGGCGACGTTATCGTCTCCGTTGACCCGCGCTACTTCCGTCCTGCCGAAGTAGAAACCCTGCTGGGCGACCCAACCAAAGCGCACGAAACGCTGGGCTGGAAGCCGGAAATTACCCTGCAGGAAATGGTCGGTGAGATGGTTGCCAAAGACCTGGAAGCGGCGAAGAAACACTCCCTGCTGAAGTCCCATGGTTATGAGGTTGCCATCGCGCTGGAGTCCTGAGTATGAATAAGAAACGTATCTTTGTTGCCGGTCACCGTGGCATGGTCGGCTCGGCCATTGTCCGCCAGCTCGGGCAGCGTGATGACGTTGAGCTGGTGCTGCGCGGGCGCGATGAGCTGAACCTGCTGGACAGCGGCGAGGTGAATGCCTTTTTCGCCAGTGAGAAAATCGATCAGGTTTACCTGGCGGCGGCAAAAGTGGGCGGCATCGTTGCCAATAACACGTTCCCGGCGGAGTTCATCTACGAGAACATGATGATCGAAAGCAACATTATTCATGCCGCGCACACGCACGGCGTGAACAAACTGTTGTTCCTCGGCTCATCCTGTATTTATCCGAAGATGGCGCAGCAGCCGATGGCCGAAAGCGAGCTGTTGCAGGGCACGCTTGAAGCCACGAACGAGCCGTATGCCATTGCCAAGATTGCCGGTATCAAGCTGTGCGAGTCCTACAATCGCCAGTACGGGCGGGATTACCGTTCGGTGATGCCGACCAACCTGTACGGGCCAAACGACAACTTCCACCCGAGCAACTCGCACGTCATTCCGGCCCTGCTGCGCCGCTTCCATGAAGCCACGCAGGAGAACGCGCCTGACGTGGTGGTGTGGGGCAGCGGCACGCCGATGCGCGAGTTCTTGCACGTCGATGACATGGCTGCGGCCAGCATTCACGTGATGGAGCTGGCCCAGGAAGTGTGGCAGGAGAACACCGACCCGATGCTGTCGCACATTAACGTCGGCACCGGTGTGGACTGCACGATCCGCGAGCTGGCGCAGACGCTGGCGAAAGTGACCGGCTACCGTGGTCGCGTGGTGTTTGACGCCACGAAGCCGGACGGCACGCCGCGTAAGCTGCTGGACGTTTCCCGCCTGCATCGCCTCGGCTGGTATCACGAGATTACCCTGGAAGCTGGTCTCGCCAGCACCTACCAGTGGTTCCTCGAAAACCAGCAGCGGTTCCGGGGGTAGGCATGTTTCTTAGCGCTGAAGATTTTGCCACCGTAGTGAGCGCGACTCCGCTTATCTCAATCGATCTTATCGTCGAAAACCTGGCGGGCGAGTTCCTGCTGGGTTTGCGAACCAATCGCCCTGCAAAGGGCTTTTGGTTTGTGCCGGGCGGCCGCGTGCAGAAGGATGAAACCCTGGCTAATGCGTTTATGCGCCTGACGGAGGCGGAGCTGGGCTCGGCCTTCACCCTTGCAGAGGGTGAGTTTTACGGCGTCTGGCAGCATTTTTACGGCGATAACTTCTCCGGGAAAGATTTCTCGACGCATTATGTGGTGCTCGGCTTCCGCCTGCGGGTGGACGACAAGCAGCTAAATCTGCCGGCCGAGCAGCATAAAGCGTACTGCTGGCTGACGCCGGAAGCGCTGCTCAAGCGTGAGGACGTGCACGATAACAGCCGCGCTTACTTCATTAAGCAGGGCAAAGGGAAGGTACCGGGCTTATGAAAATACTGGTCTACGGCATTAACTATTCACCGGAGCTGACCGGCATCGGCAAGTACACCGGTGAAATGGTGGAGTGGATGACCAGCCAGGGCCATGAGGTGCGGGTGATCACCGCGCCTCCTTACTATCCGGTGTGGAAAGTTCACCCGGACTACTCGGCATGGAAATACAAAAAAGAGCAGGGTAAGGCTACCGTCTGGCGCTGCCCGCTGTATGTGCCAAAGCAACCTTCTACGCTCAAGCGCCTGCTGCATTTAGGCAGTTTCGCGCTGAGCTCATTTTTCCCGCTTCTCGCCCAGCGCGGCTGGAAGCCAGATCGCGTGATTGGCGTGGTGCCAACGCTGTTTTGCGTGCCGGGGATGCGCCTGCTCGCAAAATTGAGCGGGGCACGCACGCTGCTGCATATCCAGGATTATGAAGTGGACGCGATGCTTGGCCTGGGTATGGCAGGTAAGACGCCGGGCAAAATTGCTCGCCTTGCGCAGCGCTTTGAAAAGAGCGGCCTGCACAACGTCGATAACGTCTCCACTATTTCCCGCTCAATGATGAATAAAGCCACCGAGAAAGGCGTAGATCCGCAGCGGGTGATTTTCTTCCCTAACTGGTCGGAAGTGGCTCGTTTTCGCGATGTCGCGCCCGGGCAAATCGAAGCCGTTCGCCATGCGCTCAACCTGCCGGCAGATAAAAAAATCGTGCTGTACTCCGGCAATATTGGTGAAAAACAAGGGCTGGAAACGGTGATTGAAGTGGCGGGCCGGTTCGCCGGGAGCCCGTACCTGTTTGTGATTGTTGGCCAGGGCGGCGGCAAAGAGCGGCTCGAAAAACTGGTGCATGTTCACGGGCTGAATAATGTGGTTTTCCACCCGCTACAGTCTTACGAAGCGCTCCCGGCGCTGCTTGGCCTGGCCGACTGTCATCTGGTTATCCAACGTCGTGGGGCGGCGGATGCCGTACTGCCTTCAAAACTGACCAATATCCTGGCCGTAGGCGGTAATGCGGTGATTACCGCCGAGCCGGAAACCGAGCTGGGCCAGCTTTGCGAAGCTTATCCGGGCATAGCGGTTTGCGTGGTGCCCGAGTCCGCCGATGCGCTGGCGGCGGGCATAGAACGGTGCCTGCAGCTTCCTCAAAACAACACGGTGGCACGTGAATATGCCGAACGCACGCTCGAAAAAGAGAACGTGTTAAGCCAATTTATTGCGGCCATCTCTTCATAAAAAGTCGGGGATAAATTATGAGTCAGTCACAACTCTATCCGGTGATCATGGCGGGCGGAAACGGCAGTCGCCTTTGGCCGCTGTCCCGCGTGCTGTACCCCAAGCAGTTCCTCTGCCTGAAAGGGGATCTGACCATGCTGCAAACCACCATCAATCGCCTGAACGGGGTAGAGTGCGAAAGCCCGGTGGTGATTTGCAATGAGGAACACCGTTTTATCGTCGCCGAGCAGCTGCGCCAGCTGAATAAACTGACCGAAAATATCGTGCTGGAACCCGCCGGGCGCAACACGGCTCCGGCCATCGCGCTGGCGGCGCTTGCGGCGCTGCGTAACCAGCCGCAGCAGGATCCGCTGATGCTGATTCTGGCCGCCGATCACGTCATCCAGAATGAAGAAGCCTTCCGTAACGCAGTGCGCAGCGCGATGCCTTACGCCGAGGCCGGTAAGCTGGTGACCTTTGGTATTGTTCCGGACTTGCCTGAAACGGGCTACGGCTATATTCGCCGTGGCGCCGTGTCTAACCCGGAAAACGGCGTTGATGCGCTGGCCTTTGGCGTGGCGCAGTTCGTCGAAAAACCTGATCTTTCTACCGCGCAGGCCTATGTTGCCAGCGGCGAGTACTACTGGAACAGCGGTATGTTCCTGTTCCGCGCTGGCCGTTACCTGGAAGAGCTGGCGAAGTTCCGCCCGGATATTCTGGCAGCCTGTGAAAAAGCGATGGCGAGCGTCGATCCGGATCTGGATTTTGTTCGCGTGGACGAGCAGGCATTCCTGGCCTGCCCGGATGAGTCCATCGACTACGCGGTGATGGAAAAAACCGCCGATGCGGTTGTGGTACCGATGGATGCGGGCTGGAGCGACGTAGGCTCCTGGTCTTCGCTATGGGAAATCAGCGCCAAGACCCCGGAAGGCAATGTGCACCACGGGGACGTTATCAGCCATGAAACCGAAAACAGCTACATCTATGCCGAGTCCGGCCTGGTCACCACCGTTGGCGTGAAGGATTTGGTGGTGGTGCAGACCAAAGACGCGGTGCTGATTGCTGACCGCGATCACGTCCAGAACGTGAAGAAAGTGGTGGAGAGAATCAAAGGCGATGGCCGCCACGAACACCACAATCACCGGGAAGTTTACCGTCCGTGGGGAAAATATGACTCCATTGATTCCGGGGATCGTTACCAGGTGAAGCGCATCACCGTCAAGCCGGGCGAGGGGCTTTCGCTGCAAATGCACCATCATCGTGCTGAGCACTGGATTGTGGTGGCGGGCACCGCGAAGGTCACGCTGGGCGAGGAGGTCAAACTGCTGGGTGAAAACGAGTCTATTTATATCCCGCTCGGCATGACCCACTGCCTGGAAAATCCCGGCAAAATTCCTCTCGACCTGATTGAGGTTCGCTCCGGTACCTACCTGGAAGAAGACGACATCGTCCGTTTCCAGGACCGCTACGGGCGCATTTAATCCCTGATTGTAAACATTCTCCACGGGCCACGAACCCGTGGGTTGGGTAACTGTTGCCCGAAGGAGCGAAATCATGCAGCAACTGACCTGTTTTAAAGCCTACGACATCCGCGGCCGCCTGGGCGACGAGCTGAACGAAGACATCGCCTGGCGCATCGGCCGTGCCTACGGTGAGTACCTGCAGCCAAAAACTATCGTGCTGGGCGGCGACGTGCGCCTGACCAGCGAATCGCTGAAGCAGGCGCTGGCGCGTGGCCTGCAGGACGCGGGCGTGGACGTGCTCGATATCGGCCTGTCCGGCACCGAAGAAATCTATTTTGCCACCTGGCATCTGGACGTGGACGGCGGGATCGAAGTGACCGCCAGCCATAACCCGATGGACTACAACGGCATGAAGCTGGTGCGCCAGGGCGCCCGACCGATCAGCGGCGACACCGGCCTGCGCGACGTGCAGCGCCTGGCGGAAGCCAACGACTTCCCGCCGGTGAATGAGGCGGCGCGCGGCAGCTACCGGAAAGTGTCGGTGGTGGAAGCCTACCTCGACCATCTTTTCTCCTACATCAACGTCAGCCACATCAAACCGCTGAAGCTGGTGATCAACTCCGGCAACGGTGCGGCGGGCCCGATTGTGGACGCCATTGAAGCCCGCTTTAAGGCACTCAACGTGCCGCTGACCTTCGTGAAAGTGCACAACACGCCGGACGGCAATTTCCCCAACGGGATTCCTAACCCGCTGCTGCCGGAGTGCCGTGCCGATACCCGCGATGCGGTGATTGAGCACGGAGCCGATATGGGCATCGCCTTTGACGGGGACTTTGACCGCTGCTTCCTGTTCGACGAGAAAGGGCAGTTTATCGAGGGGTACTACATCGTGGGCCTGCTGGCGGCGGCGTTCCTCGAAAAACAGCCGGGGTCCAAAATCATTCACGACCCGCGTCTGGCGTGGAACACGGTAGATATCGTCGAGCGCGCGGGGGGCAAACCGGTGATGTCGAAAACCGGGCACGCTTTTATCAAAGAACGTATGCGTGAAGAGGATGCAATTTACGGCGGCGAGATGAGTGCGCACCATTACTTCCGCGACTTTGCCTACTGCGACAGCGGGATGATCCCGTGGCTGCTGGTGACCGAACTGCTTTGCCTGAAGGGAAAAACGCTGGGTGAACTGGTGCAGGACCGCATGGCGGCGTGGCCGGCCAGCGGGGAGATCAACAGCAAGCTGGAAGCCCCTGCCGCGGCGATTGAGCGTGTGCGTGCGCATTTTGGCCCGCACGCGGAAGAGATCGACCACACGGACGGGATCAGCATGGCGTTTGGCGACTGGCGGTTCAACCTGCGCAGTTCTAACACCGAGCCGGTGGTGCGCCTGAACGTGGAGTCTCGCGGTGATGAGACGCTGATGCAGGCGCGAACGCAGGAAATTATGGCTTTGCTGAACCAGTAATCTGCCGCATCTGTGTGTTTTAACCCTCACCCTGGCCCTCTCCCTGGAAGGGAGAGGGGAAAGTCATGAACCAGAACTTCCTACTCTCTCCTGAAGGGAGAGGGGAAAGTCAGGAGCCAGAACTTCCTACTCCCCCCTGAAGGGAGAGGGAATGCTCCTGGTTCCAGTTATTACCCCCTCTCCCCTTGGGGAGAGGGTTGGGGTGAGGGGGAAAACACCGATGCGACTTCTTTCAAAGGTAAAACGATGACAAATCTAAAAAAGCGCGAGCTGCCAAAAACCAACGCATCGTTGATCTCTATGGTGCAACGTTTTTCCGACATCAGCATCATGTTTGCCGGGCTGTGGATGGTCTGTAAGGCTAACGCTTTGCCGTTTCTCTATATGCATCTGCTGATGGCTTTATTGACCCTCGTTGTGTTTCAGATGATCGGTGGGATGACGGATTTTTATCGTTCGTGGCGTGGGGTAAAAATCTCCAGCGAGTTATTCCTGCTGCTGCAGAACTGGACGCTGAGCGTGATTTTCAGCGCCGGACTGCTGGCTTTTAATAGCGACTTTGACGGCTCGTTCTGGGTTTATCTGGCCTGGTATGTATTGACCGGCGTGGGGCTGGTTGTTTGCCGATCGTGGATTCGATTTGCCGCAGGCTGGCTGCGTAACAAAGGCTTTAATACGCGTCGTGTTGCCATTGCAGGCTCTCTGCCGGTCGGTCAGGTGCTGGCGCAAAGCTTTAAAAATGAGCCCTGGCTGGGCTTTAACGTGCTGGGTGTTTACGACGATGAACCGCCGGCAGGCGCGCTGATCAACTATATGGGCAACTTCAATACGCTCGTGACCGACGCCCGCAACGGCCAGATTGATAAAATCTACATTGCGATGGAAATGAGCCACGAGTCGCGCATTAAAAAGCTGGTGAGCGAACTGGCGGATACCACCTGTTCCGTGCTGCTGATCCCCGATGTTTTTACCTTCAATATTCTTAATGCCCGCACTGAAGAGGTAAACGGCGTGCCCGTCGTGCCGCTGTTTGAAACCCCGCTGAGCGGCTTTAACAGCGTGCTTAAGCGGCTGGAAGATATCGTGCTGTCCTCTTTTATCCTGCTGCTGATTTCCCCCGTTCTGCTGTGCATCAGCCTCGCGGTGAAGCTGACTTCGCCTGGGCCGGTTATCTTCCGTCAGACCCGCTACGGGATGGACGGCAAGCCCATCAAAGTGTGGAAATTCCGCTCCATGAAAGTGATGGAGAACGACGCGGTGGTGGTGCAGGCCACGAAAGGCGACAAGCGTATTACGCCTATCGGGAGCTTTCTGCGCCGCACTTCGCTGGACGAGCTGCCGCAGTTTATTAACGTCTTGCTTGGGGGCATGTCAATTGTCGGCCCTCGTCCCCATGCCGTTGCCCACAACGAAGAATACCGCGCGTTAATCGAAGGCTACATGCTGCGCCATAAGGTCAAGCCAGGTATTACCGGCTGGGCGCAAATTAACGGCTGGCGCGGCGAAACCGACACGCTCGACAAGATGGAGAAGCGCGTCGAATTTGACCTGGAATACATTCGCGAATGGAGCCTGTGGTTCGACATCAAGATTGTTTTCCTTACCGTTTTCAAAGGCTTTGTTAACAAAGCGGCATACTGACCGGAACCCAACATGAGCCTGAGAGAAAAAACCATCAGCGGCGCAAAGTGGTCCGCGATTGCCACGGTCATTATTATTGGCCTGGGGCTGGCGCAGATGACTATTCTGGCCAGAACCATTGATAACCACCAGTTTGGCCTGCTTACCGTGTCGCTGGTGATTATCGCCCTGGCCGATACGCTGTCTGATTTTGGTATTGCCAACTCCATTATTCAGCGCAAAGAGATAAGCCAGCTGGAGCTGACCACGCTGTACTGGCTAAACGTCGGGCTGGGCGTGCTGGTATGCATCGTGGTCTTTTTACTGAGCGATGTGATTGCCGGCGTGCTGCATAACCCGGACCTGTCGCCGCTGATTAAAACGCTGTCCTTTGCTTTTATCGTCATTCCGCACGGGCAGCAGTTTCGCGCCCTGATGCAAAAGGAACTCGAGTTCTCAAAAATCGGTTCCATTGAGACGGTGTCCGTGCTGGTGGGCTTTAGCGTGACCGTCACGGCGGCGATGTACTACCCGTTTGCTATTACGGCAATCATCGGTTACCTGGTGAATACCGTCGTTCGTACCTCACTGTTTGGCTTCTTCGGGCGCAAGATTTACCGCCCAGGTTTCCATTTTTCCCTGAAGTCGGTTAATTCCAACCTGAAGTTTGGCGCGTGGCTGACCGCCGATAGCGTGATCAACTACGTCAATACCAACCTTTCCACGCTGGTACTGGCGCGTATTCTCGGCGCCGGCGTCGCCGGTGGTTATAACCTGGCTTATAACGTCGCGGTTGTCCCGCCGATGAAGCTCAACCCGATCATTACCCGCGTGCTGTTCCCGGCGTTTGCCAAGATTCAGGATGACACCGCGAAGCTGCGGGTGAACTTCTACAAGCTGCTGTCGATTGTCGGCATCATCAACTTCCCGGCGCTGCTGGGGCTGATGGTGGTCTCAAATAACTTCGTTCCGCTGGTGTTTGGGGAAAAATGGCAGTTCATTACGCCAATCCTGCAGCTGCTGTGCGTCGTCGGCTTGCTGCGCTCCATCGGGAACCCGATCGGGTCGCTGCTGATGGCGAAGGCGCGGGTGGACATCAGTTTTAAATTCAACGTTTTTAAAACCTTCCTGTTTATCCCGGCCATTATCGTCGGCGGCCAGCTGGGCGGCGCGCTCGGCGTCACGCTCGGTTTCCTGCTTGTTCAGGTGGTTAACACCGTCCTCAGCTATTTCATCATGATCAAACCGGTGCTGGGCTCCAGCTACCGGGAGTACATCCTCAGCATCTGGCTGCCTTTTTATCTGTCGCTACCGACGCTGATTGTCAGCGCCGGACTTGGCGTGGCGCTTAACGGGCATCTGCCCCTGGCGGCGTTGCTTTGTATACAGGTAGCGGCCGGGGCTGCGGCTTTTATGGTGATGATTATTTTGTCCCGCAATGCGCTGATCGTCGAAATGAAGCAACAGTTTTGCCGCAGCGAACGCCTGAAAGCGCTGCTTCGCGCTGGCTAAGAACCCTATTAAGAGGTCGATATGAAATTACTTATTCTTGGCAACCATACTTGCGGCAATCGCGGTGATAGCGCCATTTTGCGCGGGTTGATCGATGCCATTACCACGCTTGACGACGGCATACATGTAGATGTTATGAGCCGTTACCCGGTGAGTTCAGCCTGGCTGCTGGGGCGCCCGGTCCTGGGCGATGGGCTGTATAAGCAAATGAAGCAGTACAACAATGCGGCCGGGCTCGTAGGCCGGGTAAAAAAAGTGCTGCGCCGTAAATATCAGCACCAGGTGCTGCTGGCGAAGGCGACCAACACCGGGCGACTGCGTAATATTGCTATCCCGCAGGGGTTCATCGATTTTGTGAAATCGCTGCAGGAGTACGATGCGATTATTCAGGTCGGCGGCTCGTTCTTTGTTGACCTGTATGGCGTGAGCCAGTTTGAACATGCGCTGTGCAGTTTTATGGCGCGTAAACCCGTCTATATGGTCGGCCATAGCGTGGGGCCGTTCCAGGATCCGCAGTTTAACCAGCTGGCGAACTACGTTTTCGGCCACGCGAAGTCACTTATCCTGCGCGAAACCGTGAGCCTGGATCTGATGAAGAAAAGTCAGATAGATACCAGCAAGGTCGAGCAGGGGGTCGATACGGCATGGCTGGTGGCACAGCATGAAGAGGATTTTGTACCGAGCTATGCGGTTAAGCACTGGCTTGGCGTAATTGAAGGTAAGAAAACCGTGGCGATTACGCTACGGGAACTTGCGCCGTTCGATAAGCGGCTGGGTACCACCCAGGAAGCTTACGAGCGGGCCTTTGCCGAAGTGGTGAACCGCACCATTGAGCAGGGTTACCAGGTTCTGGCGCTTTCCACCTGTACCGGTATCGACAGCTATAACAAAGACGATCGCATGGTGGCGCTCAACATTCGCCAGTACATCAGGCAGCCCGATGACTATCACGTCGTGATGGATGAGCTTAACGATCTGGAGATGGGCAAAATCTTCGCCGCCTGCGAGCTGACGGTGGGGACTCGCCTGCACTCGGCGATTATCTCGATGAACTTTGGCACGCCGGCCGTGGCGATCAACTACGAACACAAATCCGCAGGCATTATGCAGCAGCTCGGTATGCCTGAAATGGCCATCGATATTCGCCAACTGCTGGACGGTTCTCTGCAGGGCGTAGTCGCTGACGTGCTTGGGCAGTTGCCGTCAATTAACCAGCGGCTTGCGTTGGCGGTAAGCGCCGAGCGCGCAAACGGCATGAAAATGGTGGAATCGGTGCTTGAGCGAGTCAAGGAGGGGAAATGAAGGTAGGTTTCTTCCTGCTGAAGTTTCCGCTGGCGTCGGAAACCTTTGTGCTGAACCAGATCACCGCTTTTATCGACATGGGCCATGAGGTTGAGATTGTTGCCCTGCAAAAAGGGGATCTGACCAATACCCACGCGACGTTTAAAAGCTACGGGCTTTCGGAGAAAACCGTCTGGTTGCTTGATGAACCAGAGGGTAAAGTCGGCAAGCTGCAAAGCCGTGCGTTGAATACGCTCCGTGGCGGCCTGCGGGGCAGAACCTGGCGAGCCTTGAGTCGTGCTCGCTACGGCGATGAGGCCCGTAATCTGATCCTGTCATCTATTTGCGGGCGGCAGAAGCAGCCGCTGGAGGCCGACGTTTTTATCGCGCATTTTGGCCCGGCAGGCGTCACGGCAGCCAAGCTCAAGGAGCTTGGTGTGCTAAAAGGCAAAATTGCCACCGTATTCCACGGCATAGATATTTCGCACCGGGATGCGCTGGCTCATTACACGCCTGAATACAGGCAGCTGTTTGAGCGCGGAGATTTGATGCTGCCGATAAGCAATCTCTGGGCAAATCGCCTGAAGCAGATGGGCTGCCCGGAGAGCAAAATTGCGGTATCCAGAATGGGCGTGGATATGGACAAGTTTTCTTTGAGGCCTATGAAAACGCCGGGCACGCCGCTGGAGATTGTCTCCGTTGCGCGCCTGACGGAAAAAAAAGGCTTACATATTGCCATTGAAGCCTGCCGCCTGTTGAAGGCTCGCGGCGTGGCATTTCGCTACAACATTCTTGGCATTGGCCCCTGGGAGCGCCGTCTGAAGACGCTGATTGAGCAACTGCAGCTGGAGGACGTGGTCTTTATGCCCGGCTTCAAGCCGAGTCATGAGGTGAAAGCGATGCTCGACAGGGCCGACCTCTTCTTGCTGCCTTCTGTCACCGGTGAAGATGGCGACATGGAAGGGATCCCCGTCGCGCTGATGGAGGCGATGGCCGTTGGGATCCCCGTCGTGTCGACCGTTCATAGCGGCATCCCTGAGCTTATCGACGCCGATAAGTCGGGCTGGCTGGTACCGGAAAAGGACGCTTTTGCCCTTGCCGATAAGCTGCAGGCCTCGGCTTCCGTGTCGGAAAGTGACCTGCAGCTGATGCTGTCGCGCGCCAGGGAAAAAGTTACCAGCCAGTTCAATCAGCAGGTTATCAACCAGCAGCTTGCCCGTCAGCTTCAGACGCTGTAAATCACCGAATCCTATGATGAGGACTTATGTCGAAAAGCAATCCACTGAAGCGCATTCCTTTCTCCGCATCTCGCCGTAAGCTGCTGGCCGCGGGTTCTGCACTAGCGGCTGCATCCCTTATTCCCGGCACGGTAAAAGCTATCGGCCGGGGAACAGAGGTCAACGTCAAAGATTTCTATCAAAACGACTGGATAGCCGCCTTTAAGCAGGCGTTTGCCGAGGCAGACGTCGTTCAGGTGCCGGTGGATTTAGTCTGCGACAGCATCAATACCGCTATTTTCATGCCGCAGGGTAAAACGCTACAGGTGGCCGGCGGGCTGAAAGGCAACGGCAAAGGGCGCTTTGTGCTGCAGGATGGCTGCCAGATTGTCGGCGAGGGAAAGGGGCGGTTTAACAACATCACGCTGGATGTGCGGGGTTCCGACTGTACGATCAAAGGCATTGATATGAGCGGGTTTGTCAATGTGGCGCAGATTTACATTGGCGGGAAAGATAACCGTACGATGCGTAACTTCACCATCGACAACATCACCGTACACGATGCCAACTACGCGATACTGCGCCAGGGCTTTCATAACCGCATGGAGAACGTTCGCATCACTAACGGCCATTTCAGCCATCTGCAAGGGGATGCCATTGAGTGGAACGTGGCGATAAACGATAGCGATCTGCTGATTTCTGACCATGTTATTGACAACATTAACTGTACTAACGGAAAGATTAACTGGGGAATAGGCATCGGGCTGGCGGGCAGTACGTATAACAATAATTATCCAGAAGATCAGGCGGTAAAAAACTTCGTGGTGGCCAATATCACCGGCAGTAACTGTCGCCAGTTAGTTCATGTTGAGAATGGGAAGCATTTCCTTATTCGTAACGTAAAAGCGCGTAATATTAATCCGACCTTTAGCCGCACCGCCGGGATCGATAATGCCACCGTCGCGATATATGGCTGCGATAACTTTGTGATTGATGATGTGGATATGGTTAACAGTGCGGGAATGCTGATTGGTTACGGTGTAATCAAAGGTAATTACCTGTCTATTCCGCAAAACTTTAAGCTGAGCGATATAAAACTCGATAACAGCGAGCTGACCAGCCCGCTGCGCGGGATCCAGATTTCATCCGGCAATGCGACCTCCTTTGTGGCGATGACCAACGTTACAATGAAGCGCGCGACGCTAGAGTTTCATAACAAACCTCAGCATCTTTTTATGAGAAATATCAATGTTATGCAGCTTTCAACTAACGGACCTGCGCTGAAGATGAACTTTGATCTTCGCAAAGACGTACGTGGGAAGTTTATGGCTAAAAATGACACCTTACTGTCGCTGTCAAATATTCATGCTGTCAATGAAAAGGGGCAAAGCTCGGTTGATATAGACCGGGTAGACCAGCTACATGTCAATAGTGAGAATCTCAATTTCAGGCTGCCGGAAGTGAATAAGTAATATTGCAACTCCCTTTGGGACAATTCTCAGTCAACGGACGCTTAATTAGAGGTGTTTGCCTATTTTGCTCGCCGCGCCAGAGCGCTAGCATGCGTTATTTGTTTAGCGAATTCATGCTGGCATCAAAGCACGAAAAGACTATAATCTGAGGATCCGCTAGTTAAAGTTAGGGTCTGGATTGTTGGTGGTTACAATCCAAGCTAAGCATCCAGCTTTATCTCAAATTTTGTTCAATACAAACAGAATAAGTGATTTATGAACGAAAAAGTTTTGTTAATCGGCGCATCTGGCTTCGTAGGCACCAGACTTCTGGAGACAACCCTTCCCGACTTTGCTATCCATAACCTGGATAAGCAGCAAAGCCATTTCTATCCTGAAATCACTACGCTGGGAGATGTGCGTGATCAGGAAACCCTCGACAAGGCACTTAACGGTTATAACACAATCGTTCTTTTAGCTGCTGAACACCGTGATGATGTTAGTCCAACATCGCTTTACTACGACGTAAATGTTCAAGGTACACGTAACGTACTGGCTGCAATGGAAAAAAATGGTGTCAAAAACATCATTTTCACAAGTTCAGTGGCGGTCTATGGATTGAATAAAACAAACCCTGATGAAAGTCATCCCCATGATCCCTTCAATCATTACGGCAAGAGCAAGTGGCAGGCAGAGGAGGTATTGCGTGAATGGCATCAGAACTCTCCAGGCGATCGTTCACTGACTATCATTCGTCCTACCGTTATTTTTGGGGAGCGTAACCGAGGCAATGTATACAACTTGCTCAAGCAGATTGCGAGCGGGAAATTTGCGATGGTTGGGGCCGGCAATAACTATAAGTCAATGGCTTATGTTGGTAATATTGTTGAATTTATTAAGTACAAATTAGCTAACGTACATGTCGGTTATGAGGTTTACAACTACGTCGACAAACCCGATCTCAATATGAATCAGTTGGTTTCTGAAGTAGAAAAAAGTCTCAATAAAAAGATTCCTTCTGTACATCTTCCATACAGCCTTGGCATGTTGGGTGGCCTTTGCTTCGATATTTTAAGTAAAGTTACCGGTAAAAAATACGCTATTAGCGCTGTTCGGGTGAAGAAATTCTGTGCAACTACTCAGTTTGATGCGTCAAAAGTGCATAGCTGTGGTTTTTTTGCTCCTTACTCGCTCTCTCAGGGATTGGATCGTACTCTGCAGTATGAATTTGTGCATGATAAGAAAGACGATATTACGTTTGTGACTGAGTAACACATTGCTGAAGATGACTTGCGAACTACGAAAATTCGGAAATATATCAATTAGTTAGTATTCGCGATTGCTTTCCGATTATTCTGAGTAAAGCTTATGGCAGCGAAAGAGTATCTTAACTCAACAGTGCTCTCAGATTGTTCAATTGATGTTAAGTCATCAAAGACTGTTCAAGTTAAGCGTGAATATGCATTTTCTCAGCTGTTATGAGGTAGGAGCGAAATGACTAATTTTAAAGCAGTTATCCCGGTAGCCGGTTTGGGCATGCATATGCTGCCAGCAACAAAAGCTATCCCTAAAGAGATGCTGCCAATTGTTGATAAACCGATGATCCAGTATATCGTCGACGAAATTGTTGCCGCGGGTATCAAAGAAATCGTGCTGGTGACTCACTCTTCCAAGAATGCCGTTGAAAACCACTTCGACACCTCTTACGAGCTGGAAGCCCTGCTTGAGCAGCGCGTTAAGCGCCAACTGCTGGCTGAAGTCCAGTCTATCTGCCCTCCGGGCGTCACCATCATGAACGTTCGCCAGGCTCAGCCGCTTGGGCTGGGGCACTCTATCCTTTGCGCACAGCCGATCGTTGGTAACAATCCATTTGTGGTGGTTTTGCCAGATGTGGTGCTTGATGGCGCGAGTGCCGATCCGCTGCGCTATAACCTGGCCGCCATGGTGGCTCGCTTCAATGAAACCGGCCGCACCCAGGTGCTGGCTAAGCATATGCCAAATGAAGATCTGGCTGCCTACTCGGTGATTACCACTCAGGAACCTTTGCTGAATGAAGGGCAGGTGAGCCGCGTAGTTGAGTTTGTTGAAAAACCGGATCAGCCGCAAACGCTGGACTCCGATCTCGCGGCGGTGGGGCGCTATGTGCTTTCGGCCGATATCTGGCCGCTGCTGGAAAAAACGGAACCAGGTGCATGGGGGCGTATTCAGTTAACCGACGCCATAGCGGTACTGAACGAAACTCAGCCAGTTGAAGTGATGCAGATGACCGGCGAGAGCTACGACTGCGGTAAGAAAATGGGCTATATGCAGGCGTTCGTCCAGTACGGGCTACGCAACCATAAAGAAGGGCAGAAGTTTCGCGAGCGTATTCAAAAGCTTCTTGCTGACGCATAGTCCTGCTTTAAGTCGCTTTCATGGATGAGGGTGCGGTAAACGGTGGCATAACGTTCAGTCTGAGCCAGGCGTTGAACGATGAGCCGCCGTTTTGCTTTATTAATCGACAGTGAAGTCTAAGTTTTTCATGGGCTTATCATTTTTTGGCCGTTGTGTATAGACCAAAGTTTTTCCTTGAGAATTGCCGTATGAAATATAAAATCGTGGCGATTTCTTGCATGCGGTACCTGAAGGTACGCTATGGCCTATGTTGTACAGTGCACTGGTAGCTGTTGAGCCAGGGGCGGTAGCATGGCTAAAATTCAGGTTCAGCATGCATCTATCCTTAAGAGATATCTCAAATATATTATATTCAGGGTGCTGCTCCCTTGAATGTAATAACAAGATTATAGAGAGACTGCACAGTGAAAATCCTTGTTACCGGCGGTGCCGGGTTTATTGGCTCAGCCGTTGTTCGTCATATCATTGATAATACTCAGGATAGTGTGGTTAACGTAGATAAGTTAACCTATGCCGGTAATCTGGAGTCTTTAGCCGATGTCTCCGCTAATGAGCGCTATCATTTCGTTCAGGCGGATATTTGCGATGCTGCAGCAATCGAGCAGATTTTTGAACAACACCAGCCGGATGCCGTCATGCATCTGGCCGCAGAGAGCCATGTCGATCGCTCCATCACCGGCCCGGCAGCTTTTGTTGAGACCAATATTGTTGGCACCTACGTTTTGCTTGAGGCAGCCCGTCACTATTGGTCCGGATTAGCCGCGGAGAAGAAGACGAACTTCCGTTTCCATCACATCTCTACTGATGAAGTGTATGGCGATCTTCCGCACCCGGATGAAGTTGCACAGGGCGAAGCATTGCCCCTGTTTACAGAAACGACGGCGTACGCGCCAAGCAGCCCATACTCTGCATCGAAAGCTTCCAGCGATCATCTCGTTCGCGCCTGGCTCCGCACCTATGGTTTGCCGACGGTCGTCACCAATTGCTCAAATAACTACGGGCCGTTCCATTTCCCTGAGAAATTGATCCCACTCGTTATTCTGAATGCTCTGGAAGGAAAACCGCTGCCGATTTACGGTAAGGGCGATCAGATCCGTGACTGGCTGTATGTTGCAGACCACGCGCGTGCGCTTTATACGGTTGTTACTCAAGGGCAGGTAGGTGAGACCTACAACATCGGTGGTCACAACGAGAAGAAGAACCTCGAGGTTGTGCATACTATCTGTGATTTGTTGGACGAGATTGTGCCTAAAGAGGGCTCGTACCGCGACCAAATTACCTATGTCACTGACCGCCCTGGGCATGACCGTCGTTACGCGATTGATGCAGATAAAATCTCTCGCGAGCTGGGCTGGAAGCCGCAGGAGACGTTTGAGTCGGGTATTCGTAAAACGGTTCAGTGGTATTTAGACAACCAGCAATGGGTAGAAAACATTAAGAGCGGTGCCTATAAAAGCTGGATTGAGCAAAATTACGGTGAGCGTAAATGAATATCTTACTCTTCGGTAAGACGGGGCAGGTAGGTTGGGAACTACAGCGCGCGCTGGCACCATTAGGTAACGTTACTGCTCTGGATGTTCGTTCAGAAGAATTTTGCGGTGATTTCAGCCATCCGGAAGGCATTGCTGAAACGGTACGCCGCGTTAAGCCTGACGTCATCGTTAATGCAGCGGCGCATACGGCGGTGGATAAAGCAGAATCCGAACCTGAGCTGGCGCAGCTTCTAAACGCCATCAGCGTTGAAGCCATCGCTAAAGAGGCCGCAAAAATCGGTGCGTGGGTTGTGCATTACTCTACCGATTATGTTTTCCCAGGGGATGGTGAAACACCCTGGAAAGAAACCGATGAGACTGCACCGCTGAATGTCTACGGTGAAACGAAGCGTGCCGGTGAGATAGCGTTACAGACACATTGCCCTAACCATCTGATTTTCAGAACCAGCTGGGTTTATGCCGCAAAAGGCAACAATTTCGCAAAAACCATGCTGCGTCTGGCAAAAGATCGTGAAGAACTGTCTATTATCAACGATCAAACAGGTGCCCCAACAGGCGCTGAATTGCTGGCTGATTGCACGGCCCACGCCATTCGAATTGCGCGACAACAACCCGATGTTGCAGGGTTATACCATCTGGTAGCTTCCGGCTCGACAACGTGGTACGACTACGCTCGATTAGTGTTTGCTGAAGCTAAAAATGCAGGTGTTGATTTGGCTGTGACGAGAACAAATCCGTTGCCAACATCTGCTTACCCAACACCCGCCCGCCGACCGTCGAACTCTCGATTAGACAATACCCGGTTCCAGCAGACATTTGGTCTGGTGTTACCGTCCTGGGAACACGGTGTAAAACGCATGCTTACTGAGCTGTTTACGGCTAACGCATAGTTTTTCAGTAACATGTTTGACCCGGGATGGGTGAAACACATGAGTAGAGAAATGAACATGACTTCACGTAAAGGCATCATTCTGGCCGGGGGTTCCGGCACTCGTCTTTATCCAGTAACGATGGCTGTCAGCAAGCAACTGTTACCTATTTACGATAAACCGATGATCTACTACCCGCTCAGCACGCTGATGCTGGCCGGTATCCGTGACATCTTAATCATCAGTACGCCGCAGGATACGCCGCGCTTTGAGCAACTACTGGGTGATGGCACACAGTGGGGGCTTAACCTGCAATACAAAGTGCAGCCAAGCCCGGACGGGCTGGCGCAGGCTTTTATTATCGGCGAAGAGTTTATTGGCGATAGCGATTGTGCGTTAGTGCTGGGTGACAATATTTTCTATGGTCACGACCTGCAAAAACAGCTGGAAAATGCAACGGTTAAAACATCCGGTGCCACCGTCTTTGCCTACCATGTCCATGACCCGGAACGTTACGGTGTGGTGGAGTTTGATAAAAGTGGTAAAGCCGTCTCGCTTGAAGAGAAGCCGCTTGAACCAAAAAGTAACTATGCGGTGACCGGATTATATTTCTACGACAAAAACGTTGTCGAAATGGCGAAAAGCTTGAAGCCATCCCCACGCGGTGAACTCGAGATTACCGATATTAACCGATTGTATCTGGAACAAGAGGAATTATCGGTTGCCATGATGGGACGGGGCTATGCCTGGCTTGATACCGGGACTCACCAGAGCTTGATTGAGGCCAGTAATTTTATCCAGACCATTGAGGTGCGTCAGGGGCTCAAAGTCGCCTGTCCGGAAGAGATTGCGTTCCGTAAAGGATTTATTGACGCTCAGCAGGTTAGAAAACTGGCTGAACCGCTGTCCAAAAATGATTACGGTAAATATCTCCTGAAGATGGTCAAAGGTTTATAAGTCATGAACGTAATAAAAACGGCAATACCAGAAGTTCTGATCTTTGAACCTAAAGTGTTCGGCGACGAACGCGGTTTCTTTTTTGAAAGCTTTAGTCAGCGTATTTTCGAAGAGGCTGTCGGACGCCCGGTGGCTTTTGTGCAGGATAACCATTCGAAGTCCAGGCAAGGTGTACTGAGAGGTTTGCATTTCCAAAGAGGCGAGCACGCGCAGGGTAAATTAGTCCGCTGCACTGCCGGTGAAGTGTTTGACGTTGCGGTTGATATTCGTCAAGGCTCAGCAACGTTCGGCCAGTGGGTTGGCGTTCATTTGTCTGCGGAAAATAAACGCCAGCTGTGGATCCCTGAAGGTTTTGCTCATGGCTTCGTCACGCTGAGCGATACGGCTGAGTTTTTATATAAAGCAACCCAGTACTATGCCCCTTCCTCTGAAGGCAGCATTTTGTGGAATGACGAAAGTATTGGTATCGATTGGCCCATCTCTCAAGCGCCAGAGCTATCAGCCAAAGATGCTGTAGCGCCGTTGCTGCATCAGGTTTCATTCTCAGAGTAAATAACGTGTCTCACATTATAAAAATATTTCCTTCAAACATTGAATTTCCTGGCAAAGAGGATGAATCCATCCTCGATGCGGCGCTTTCAGCAGGTATTCACCTTGAGCACAGCTGTAAAAACGGCGATTGTGGTATTTGCGAATCTGACCTGCTTGCCGGGGAGGCTATCGATGCCAGTGGCAGAGTATTCGGCCACGGGGAAAAAATACTGACTTGCTGCTGTAAGCCCAAAACAGCGTTGGAGCTTAAGGCGAACTACTTCCCGGAACTGGCTGGGCAAGTAAAGAAAATCGTTCCTTGCAAAGTGAATAGCGCCGAATTGGTTTCTGCAGATGTTATCAGCCTGAAGCTGCGCATGCCGCCTACTGCGAAAATGGGCTTCCTGCCAGGGCAGTATATTAATTTGCAATATAAAGGCGTGACCCGCAGCTATTCAATTGCTAATAGCAATGAGGCCGACGGCGTTGAGCTTCATATCAGAAATGTGCCCAATGGCCAGATGAGCACGCTTATTTTCAGCGATCTGCAAGAAAATACGCTGATGCGAATTGAAGGGCCTTGCGG
Source organism: Cedecea sp. P7760 (assembly GCF_013386425.1). Lineage (NCBI taxonomy): Bacteria > Pseudomonadati > Pseudomonadota > Gammaproteobacteria > Enterobacterales > Enterobacteriaceae > Cedecea > Cedecea sp. P7760. The sequence goes on from NZ_JACARU010000063.1 coordinate 55,972, forward strand.
GACATTCTTCATCAGAGAGAATGAGCGGCCGCTTATTTTCCTGGCCGGTGGTACTGGGTTTGCACCGGTAAAATCAATGGTTGAACATCTTGTGCAGAATAACAGTACGCGCGAGATTCATATCTACTGGGGCATGCCGCAGGGAAATGACTTCTATTCACCGTTGCCACAGCAATGGTGTGAACAGCACGACAACATTCATTTTGTTCCGGTGGTATCAGGCGAAGATGCAAACTGGAACGGGCGTAAAGGATTTGTCCATCACGCCGTAATGGATGATTTTGATTCCCTTGAGTCCTTCGACATTTATGCATGCGGATCGCCTGTCATGATCGATGCCAGTAAAAAGGACTTTATGACTAAACATCTCTCCGTAGAGAACTTCTATTCTGATGCCTTTACCGCATCGAAATAAAATTGAGGGCACGACATGAAAGCGGTGATTCTGGCTGGTGGACTTGGAACCAGATTAAGTGAAGAGACAATTGTAAAGCCAAAACCGATGGTTGAAATCGGTGGCAAGCCAATTCTCTGGCACATTATGAAAATGTATTCCGCCCACGGTATTAAAGATTTCATTATCTGCTGTGGTTATAAAGGCTATGTGATTAAAGAGTATTTTGCGAACTACTTCCTGCATATGTCCGATGTCACATTCCATATGGCAGAAAACCGCATGGAAGTTCATCACAAGCGCGTTGAACCATGGAACGTCACTTTAGTAGATACCGGCGACGCTTCAATGACCGGTGGCCGCCTGAAACGCGTCGCTGAGTATGTAAAAGATGATGAGGCTTTCCTGTTCACCTACGGAGATGGTGTCGCCGATCTGGATATCAAAGCGACCATTGATTTCCATAAGTCACACGGTAAAAAAGCCACGTTAACGGCGACCTTCCCACCGGGCCGTTTCGGCGCGTTGGATATTAACGCGGGTCAGGTTCGTTCGTTCCAGGAAAAGCCGAAAGGCGACGGCGCGATGATCAACGGCGGCTTCTTTGTTCTGAACCCTTCCGTCATCGATCTCATCGACAACGATGCGACGACCTGGGAGCAGGAGCCTTTGATGGCCCTGGCAAAACAGGGTGAACTGATGGCCTATGAGCACACCGGCTTCTGGCAGCCAATGGATACGCTGCGTGATAAGACTTACCTGGAAGGCCTGTGGGAAAAAGGTAAAGCTCCGTGGAAAACCTGGGAATAGTTGAATGATTAATCAGAGCTTTTGGCAGGGGAAACGGGTATTCGTTACCGGTCATACAGGTTTTAAAGGAAGCTGGCTTTCACTGTGGCTGACTGAAATGGGGGCCGTGGTAAAGGGTTACTCATTAGCGGCCCCAACCGATCCAAGTCTTTTTGATATCGCACACCTTGATGACTTCATGGAGTCAGAAATTGGCGACATCCGTGATTTTGAAAAGCTACGTGGATCTATTGCGGCGTTTAAGCCCGAAATCATTTTCCATATGGCGGCTCAGCCGCTGGTCCGTCTCTCTTACGAACAACCGATTGAAACCTATTCGACCAATGTGATGGGCACCGTTCATCTGCTCGAAGCGGTTAAACAGGTTGGGGGAGTCAAGGCCGTGGTTAATATCACGAGCGATAAATGCTATGAGAATCGCGAGTGGGTATGGGGCTATCGTGAAAATGAAGCGATGGGCGGGTATGACCCTTACTCGAACAGTAAAGGTTGTGCTGAGCTGGTTGCCTCGGCGTTTCGTAGCTCATTCTTTAATCCCGCAGACTACGATAAACACGGCGTTGGCCTGGCTTCCGTCAGAGCAGGTAATGTGATTGGCGGCGGAGACTGGGCAAAAGATCGTTTAATTCCAGATATTTTACGTTCTTTTGAAAATAACCAGCAGGTCGTTATTCGCAACCCGCACTCAATTCGTCCGTGGCAGCATGTTCTTGAGCCGCTGTCGGGTTACATCGTCGTGGCACAGCATTTATATTCCGACGGGGCGAAGTTCTCAGAAGGGTGGAACTTTGGCCCGCGTGAGGAAGATGCGAAAACCGTCGAGTTCATCGTCGACAAGATGGTCGGGCTTTGGGGTGAAAGTGCAAGCTGGCATCTGGATGGTGAAAACCATCCTCATGAGGCGCATTACCTGAAGCTGGATTGCTCGAAAGCACACATGCAATTAGGCTGGCAACCTCGTTGGGGGCTGGTTGAAACACTTGGTCGCATCGTTAAATGGCATAAAGCATGGATAAACGGCGAAGATATGCTGGCTTGTTCAAAGCGCGAAATCCATGACTACATGACCACCACTATTAGTTAAGAAAATAAGTAACAGGAATCAGAGCAATGACAGCAAATAACCTGCGTGAACAAATCTCCCAACTCGTCGCCCAATACGCAGATGCGGCACTGAGCCCAAAGCCTTTTGTTGCAGGTGCAAGCGTAGTGCCACCATCTGGTAAAGTTATTGGTGCCAAAGAACTCCAGCTGATGGTAGAAGCTTCTCTGGACGGATGGTTAACGACCGGCCGTTTTAACGATGCTTTCGAAAAGAAACTGGGTGAGTTTATCGGTGTCCCTCATGTGTTAACTACCACATCAGGTTCTTCTGCAAACCTTCTGGCGTTGACCGCATTAACCTCACCAAAATTGGGCGATCGCGCTCTGAAGCCTGGTGATGAAGTGATTACCGTCGCGGCAGGTTTCCCAACCACCGTTAACCCTGCGATTCAGAACGGCCTGATCCCTGTATTTGTTGATGTTGATATCCCGACATACAACATCGACGCTTCCCTGATTGAAGCTGCCGTCACTGAGAAATCAAAAGCTATTATGATTGCTCACACGCTCGGCAACGCATTCAATTTGAGCGAAGTTCGTCGAATTGCAGATAAATACAATCTGTGGCTGATTGAAGACTGCTGTGACGCGCTGGGTACGACTTATGATGGCCAAATGGTAGGTACCTTCGGCGACATCGGTACCGTTAGCTTCTACCCGGCTCACCACATCACCATGGGTGAGGGTGGTGCAGTATTCACCAAATCCGGCGAATTGAAGAAGCTGATTGAGTCCTTCCGTGACTGGGGCCGTGACTGCTACTGTGCACCTGGCTGCGATAACACCTGTGGCAAGCGTTTTAGCCAGCAGTTGGGTTCTCTCCCGGAAGGTTACGATCACAAATACACCTACTCTCACCTGGGCTACAACCTTAAAATCACCGACATGCAGGCTGCCTGTGGTCTGGCTCAGCTGGAGCGCGTAGAAGAGTTCGTCGAGCAGCGTAAAGCTAACTTCGCCTACCTGAAACAAGCGCTGCAGTCTTGTGCTGAGTTCCTGGAGCTGCCGGAAGCAACTGAGAAATCTGATCCATCATGGTTCGGTTTCCCTATTACGCTGAAAGAAACCAGCGGCGTAAACCGTGTTGATCTGGTGAAATTCCTGGACGAAGCCAAAATCGGCACCCGTTTGCTGTTTGCAGGTAACCTGACTCGCCAGCCGTACTTCGCTAACGTCAAATACCGCGTTGTTGGCGAACTGACGAACACAGACCGCATCATGAACCAAACTTTCTGGATTGGTATCTACCCAGGCCTGACCACCGATCACCTGGATTATGTGGTTAGCAAGTTCGAAGAATTCTTTGGTTTGAATTTCTAATTTTTAATTAAAAAATGACGAACCAGAGGCATTCTGGTTCGCCTGATTTCTGAGGTTATAATGAAAGCTTCTGATGCTATTGCTGAAGTGCTAAGTGCGAATAATGTCGATTATGGCTTTGAGCTGATTGGTGGAATGATTGCCCATCTCGTCGATAGTATTAATGTTCTGGGCAAAACCAAAATGGTCTCTTTGCACCATGAGCAAGCGGCAGCATTTGCAGCTGGTGGTATCGCTCGTGCTACAAACAATCAGAAATTAGGATTGGCGCTGGGTACTAGTGGGCCTGGAGCAACAAACCTTATTACGGGTATTGCTGACTGCTGGCTCGATAGTTGCCCTTGCATTTTTATAACGGGTCAGGTTAATACTAATGAGCTCAAATTAGAAAGGAATATTCGCCAGCAGGGATTCCAGGAGCTGGATATTGTTAGTATTGTCAAAAGTATTACTAAGTTTGCACATCAAATAACATGCAAAGAAGAAATTATTCCGGTGCTGCAGCAGGCTATCGATATAGCTAAGAGTGGCCGCCCTGGACCGGTACTGATAGATATCCCAATGGATCTGCAGCGTGCAGAATTACCTGACGATATTATTGATTACCTGGCTGTTAAAAAAGATAAGCAGAATGCCAAAAATAACAGCGAGAAGGTATTTGATGAAGTATTGGCGCTACTTTCCAGCGCTCAGAAGCCAGTGTTCCTTATCGGTGGCGGAGCAATTAATGAGCCTCACTTCGCCGCGTGGCAAAAAGCTATTTCTGAATCTGGCCTGCCTCACGTAAGTAGTCTGAAAGGAAGTGAAAAAACACGACAACGGCCTGCCTACTACGGAATGATTGGCAGTTACGGTACCCGAACCGCTAACTATGCCGTACAAAATTGCGATTTGCTGATTGTTCTCGGCAGCCGTATGGATGTGAGGCAGACGGGAGCGGATACTGCTGATTTTGCGCGTAATGCTAAAATCATACAAATCGATCTCGATGAAGCCCAGTTAGAAAACAGAGTTATCGCTGATATTAATGTAAATGAAACTTGCGAAGATTTTTTAATCGCTCATTTGCAGTATTTAGAAGGGCAAAGCCACATAGAAAAAAAATCATGGCAGCTTGAACTAGATACGCATTGGAAGAATAATTACCAGGATGAATATGCAGACTGGTCGGTTAGCCCATTCCAGATATGCCAAACCCTTAGCAATGCGTTTGACAATAAGCCTGTACATTATGTCGCTGATGTAGGTAATAATCAGATGTGGGTTGCTCATTCTTTACTGCTGGGAGAAAAGCAGGCAATTCATCATTCTGGTGGCCTTGGCGCCATGGGATTTGCTATCCCAACAGCCGTTGGTGTTGCCTATGCTGCTGAGTGCCCAACGGTGATATTAACCGGTGATGGCGGCGCTCAATTGAACATTCAGGAGCTGGATATTATTGCCAGAGAGCGCCTCCCTGTATTGACGATTGTCTTCAATAACCAGTCATTAGGAATGGTTCGCGCATTCCAGGAAATGTATTTTGATGGGCGTAATGACTCGACTTTCTGGAGTGGTTATAGTTCATCCTTCAGCAGTATTGGTAAAGCTTATAATATTGAGTCATTCACCACTGCCGATCTGGCTGAGTTTTCAGGTTATATCAATAACTTTATTAAAGATCCTAAGCCAATGCTCATAGAAATTTTAATGAGCGATGCACGTGAGTGCCGCCCACGTCTTGCGTTTGGAAATCCAATTGATAAACAGTATCCGGTGAAAGATTAAATGATGAACATTGCTATATTAGGTGCAACGAGTCAAATAGCTCAAGACTTACTTAGACAATGGGCTCTAGCTAACAGTGATCATTCGCTGACACTATATTCTCGGCGGCCAGAACATGTTGTTGAGTTTATGAAGGAAATTGATTGGGCTTGCTCATATAGTTCTTGCGACATTATCGATTTCACTCACGAAGATAAACATTTCGATGCGATAATAAATTTTATTGGGCAAGGGAAACCAATAAGTATTGTTGAAAATAGTTCAGAAATAATGAAAGTAACAGAACTATATGACAATATGGTAATGAAGTACTTGTCATTGCATCAAAATAGCAAATATTTGTTTTTAAGTAGCGGTGCTGTATATGGATCAGTTTTCTCTGAGCCTGTTACAGAACAAAGCATGGCACAAATACCTATTAACAGACTGGGTGACAACAATGCATATGCAATTGCTAAGTTATATGCTGAGGCTAATCATCGGTTGAATAAAGATAAAAAAATTGTTGATATTCGAGTTTTTAATGTTTTTAGTCGTTATCAAAGCCTGAATACTGGTTTCTTTATTACAGATATCGTTAGTGCGATAAAAAATAAAAGTGTTTTAACAGTATCACCTTCTCATATGGTAAGAGATTATCTGCATCCAGAAGATTTTTTCCAGCTAATTGAGGCCTTGCTAAACTATGAAGAGCATATCAATACAGCGGTTGACTGCTTTTCTAAAATGCCAATAGATAAATTTGAGTTGTTGAAATTCTGTGAGCATAAATATGGACTCAAATGGAGCGAGGAAAAAGAAAAGGATATAATAAATGCGACAGGCTCTAAAAATAATTATTACTCTAAAAATAAACTAGCCACTAAATTTGGATTTGAGCCTCGTTATTCATCATTAGAATCAGTGCAACTTGAAATTGATGCACTTATTGGTTCTTATAATATTTAAATGGTTTTTAAATTAGTGAATGATAAATGATAATTTTTTTTAAAAAAATAGTTCAAAAACTAGGTGTCGATTTTGATATTGGAAATACTCTCTTACTAAGATTATGGTCGACAGTATCGGGTGCATTACTTGTGTTGATTATTCCTTTTTTCTTATCGACACCCGAGCAAGGTTATTATTTTACATTTGCTAGTCTTATTGGCATGCAGATATTTTTCGAGTTAGGGTTTAACTTTGTTATTACTCAAATGATTAGCCATGAAATGGTAAATGTAAAAGTAACAGATGGGAAATTAGATGGTAGAAGGAATTCTGTTGATAGGATTTATTCACTTATAGCTATGTTGGTTAAGTGGTATGCTGTCATTTCAATTTTGTTTTTTGTTACTGTCTATTATATTGGTATTCATTTTTTTAATACACATGGCTCATTACATCAGTCTGATTGGGTTTATGCATGGTTTGGCATTGTATTCTGTTCATCTTTAAATATATTTGCCAGCCCGTTTTTGTCTGTATTAGAAGGGATGGGATTTGTTGGACGTGTTGCACGTTTGCGACTGTACCAATCAATTGCGGGTTACCTCAGCCTTGCTGTCTTATTATCTTTTCATTTTAAATTAAATGCAATCCCTGCCGTTTCTGGCATGGCTGCATTGTTCAGTCTTATTTATATATTCAAAATTAAATTTAGTGTCCTTTTTTCACCAGTGTACAAAGCGGACAAAATAGATGTGAAAAATAAGGTTTCTATTTCGTGGCGTCATGAAATATTTCCATTCCAATGGCGCATAGCCATCAGCTGGATAAGCGGTTACTTCATATTTCAACTATTTAACCCACTAGTCTTTTCAAATCAAGGTGCCGCGGAAGCTGGTAAATTAGGTCTTCTACTTACGATATTTTCTACGATATTAACGCTATCAATGAGTTGGGTAAATGCAAAAATACCATCAATGTCCAGATTAATATCTTGCGGCAATAGAGTTGAGTTAAATATTTTATTTAAAAAAATATTCATATGTTCACTCGCTTTTAATATTTTATTATCTTTTATGTTTGTGGTTACTCTTAAGGTTATGATGATCATGGGGATGCCATTAGCTGACAGGGTTTCAGGGGTTAATACGGTGGTGCTAATTGCCATTATTAACATTATTAACCATATAATTTTTTGTTTAGCATCATACATGCGCGCACACAAAGAAGAACCCTTACTATTCAATTCAGTAATTACTGGGGTTTTAGTGGCAATTTTTGCATATTTTATGTCTAAATACAGTGTTTTTCTCATGATTAGTAGCTATCTAGCTATACTCATTACAGTTACTTTGCCGTGGGTATTAATTTTATTTAGGCAGTATAATAAACGAAAATTTATTCCTAATTGAAAGTGATGAATAATAGAACTGATATTGCTTTTAATAATTATAATCTCAAATAAAGGTGTGTTGTGTATAATAACGGAACGGAAATAACTATAGGCATTCCAACTTACAACCGAGTAGAAAAAGTACGGAAACAGTTAGAGAGACTTATACCACAATTAGCGGTAAACGATAGGGTGATAATCTCAGATAATGCTACGCCGGGAGATGAGCTAAAAATCATCATCGATTCTTTTTGTGATGCTCGAATAGTACTGCATGAAAATAAAGTTAATATTGGTGCCAATGCAAATATAATAAGATGTTTCGAATATGCTGATACTGAATATCTTTGGCTGCTAAGTGATGATGATGAAATAGTTGAAAATGCGTTAGACATTATTAGAGCAAAAATTAGAGAATATAATGCGGACTTTTACAACTTTTCTACAGCTTTGCTTGCCACTTCTAGAAAAGATACGTTATGTACTAATATCGAAGAGTATGTCGACTTTATCGGGTCAGGGATTAGTAATCATTTATTGATCTCCAATAATGTATATAAAATTAAGAGTGTCTTGCCGTATTTGGCATTGGCATTTTGGGGAGCGTATATTAACGCACAGCATCTTGTTCCCGTCTTTATGGCATTACAACACGGTGCAACTATTTTTTTGAGTAGCGATAATATAGTGAAGTGGGGCAGTTCAGAAAAAAATGGTGCTGGTGGTTGGCGTTTTGCAAACCTGTATAATTTGCTTTTTTTACCTGATGTTATTTCTGTTTCGAAAGTTAGGGAAAAAGCAATAAGAGCTGTAATGAGTTCCCTTCCTGCACCTGAAAAATTAATAGCTCAACTTTCGTATTATAAAGCTGGAACAGACGACAACGAGAAAATTGACTCTTATGCTCGGCGTATACTTAATATTTATATAGAGTATGGAAAAATTGGTTTGAAATTAAGAGCATACATTCTGAAGGTTTTGATAAAATTTCCAAGTATTTATCTTAAGTTATTAAATATTATATTCAAACGTGCTAAAGATGACACTATATATAGCTATTTACAAAAGGGCTCATTTGAATTTTACATCTAATCAACTGTTTTATGATTTTATTGAGTTTAATGTTTGACAGCCATAATACATTAAGTCGGTGATCGTATGCTTTTTTATATTTTAGCTGGTTTTTTGGCTTTTTTTTGCGTTCTTGAGATTTCATTGAAAATAATGAATGTAGGCTCTTGGACATATGTTAAAATTAAAAATGATTTGTATTTAAAGTTGTTTTTTTTCTTTTTTTTCTTTTATTAATAATATTTTGTGGGTTAAGAGCTGAAGGTGTTGATCGCGACTATCCAGAGTATTTGAATATGTTGTCGCAAGTGCCACCATTTCCAGCTGTGCTATTTTCTGATTTATCAAATGTTCATGGCGATCCTATATTTTATTTTATTGCATCACTCATTAATTTAATCGATGGGGAGCCTTATTTATTATTCCTTTGTTTCAGTTTGTTGTCTTTATCTTTATATCGTTGGTGTTTTATAAAATCTTCACCCCTTCCTTTTTTGTCTTTGTTGATTTATTTTTGTCATTCGTTTCTTA